>NZ_JBSGYQ010000016.1:0-128409 GCF_053610585.1 Streptomyces sp. NPDC054887
ACGCGGGCCTTCCCGCGTACGACTTCGCGGTGGTCGCCGCGGAGAGCGGGCCGCTGAGCAATCACGCCGGGTTCACGATCACCACTCCGTACGGCCTCGACCGGCTCGAAGAGGCCGACCTCATCACCGTTCCCGCAGGCCAGGCGTTCGTGGACCGCGAGTACCCCGAGGACCTGCTCGACGCCCTGCGCCTGCGGCGCGCCCCGGTGGGGGGCGCCGCAGGACCGGGACGCGGTCATCGGTGAGAGGGCGGGCCGGTCAGGCGGCGACGCGTACCGGTTCCACGCCCGTTTCGTTGTGGCGGTCGGTCCAGCTCGTCAGGGCGGCTCCGCACGCGTGGTCCATGTGCCGCAGGCCCGTCAGGTCGAGTTCGATCGGCCGGTCGCGCGGCAGCGCCTCCAGTGCGTCGAGGAGCTTGGGCAGGCGCAGGAAGGTGGCGTTGCCGAGGACCCGGACGCGGACCGGGCCCGTCGAGCCCTCCTCACCGGCGCTGACCTCCACATGGACGTGGGAGGTCTCCCACGCCGTCTTCGCCACCGCGAGCAGCAGGCCGATCAGCACCCCCTCGAACATGTTGGTCACGACGATGGCGAGGGCCGTGGCCCCCAGCACCACCGCCTCGCCGCGGTGCTCCCGCCACAGCGGGACCAGCTCCTTGACCGGGATCAGCTTCCAGCCCGCGTGCACCAGCACACCGGCGAGTGCCGCCACCGGGATCACCCCCAGCGCGGCGGGGAACAGCGCGGCGAAGACGAGCAGCCACACACCGTGCAGCACGCGGGACGCCTTGGTGCGCGCCCCTGCCTGGAGGTTGGCCGAGCTACGTACGATCACCGCCGTCATCGGCAGCGCGCCGAGCATGCCGCACACGGCGTTGCCGGCGCCCTGGGCGACGAGCTCCTTGTCGTAGTCGGTCCTCGGGCCGTCGTGCAGCCGGTCCACGGCCGCCGCGCTGAACAGGCTCTCGGCGGAGGCGATGAGCGTGAAGGCGATCACCGTGCCGAGGAGACCGACCTCGGCGAGCCGGCCGAGGTCGGCGGCGCCGGGCGGCTGCACGGCGTCGAGCAGGCCCTTCACCTCGACCCGGGCGACCGGCGGGTCGAGGACGACGGCGGCCAGGGTCGCCAGGGCGACCGCCGCCAGCGGGGCGGGCAGCACCCGGGCCGCGCCCGGAATCCTCGGCCACAGTACGAGGACCGCCACCGTGCCGGCCCCGATGGCGAGGGCGGCCAGGGCCGGTCCCGACGTGAGGGTGCCGGCCGCGAGTTCCGGCAGGCCGCCGATCTTGGCAGGCCCGCCGGCCGGCGCCTCGGCGTCGGCCAGCGCGTACAACTGGCCCGCGATGAGCACGAGTCCGATGCCCGCGAGCATGCCCTGCACCACCGCGATCGAGATCGCCCGGAACCAGCGGCCGAGCCGGAGCGCGCCCATGGCGAGTTGCAGCACCCCCGCGCCCAGCACGATCACGCCGAGGGCGCCGAGCCCGTACGCCTGCACGGCCTCGTAGACGAGCACCGTCATGCCGGCGGCCGGGCCGCTGACCTGGAGGGAGCTGCCGGGCAGCAGCCCGGTGACGAGGCCGCCCACGATGCCGGTGACCAGGCCGAGTTCGGCGGGTACGCCAGAGGCGACGGCCACGCCCACGCACAGCGGCACGGCCACCAGGAACACGACGAGCGAGGCGGTGAAGTCGGCCCGCAGGTCACCGGGTCGGCGTCGGCCGAAGAGCTTGCCGACGGTCCGGGTCACGGGGTTCACGCCGGCGCTCACAGCGGGAGGAAGGCGTCGACGGCGGGCCGGTGGGCGAGGACCGGCCCGGTGTCCGCGGCGCGGAACCAGCCGTGCGGCCGCGGTCCGGCCTCGCCGGGGCGCGCCCCGGTGGTCAGTGCGGGGACGACACGGGAGTTGGGGCGGCCGACGAACAGCGCCCGGGGCGCCTGGGCGGCCGGCCGCGCGAACCACTCGCGCCGCCCTTCGAGTCCCGGTGTGCGTTCGCCCGGCGAGCGGGCATGGTCGATGAAGGTCTGCATGGGGGGATCGCCTCCAGGAGCGAGTGCAGTGCCGTGAACGTACCGGTGCGCAATACGAAAAACCGTCGCGTACCGCTCAGCGGGTACGGGACTTCGGTCGTCCGTACGGCCGTGTCAGCAGCGGAAGACCTGGAGGGCCACCGGGAGGTCCCCGGATCTGGAGGGCGCGTGCGGGTGCGGCGCTCCGCCGTCGTCCGGCAGGGCGCGGTGCGGGAGTCCGACGGGCGCGGCGGGCGGGGCGCTCGCCGCGTGGAGGGCCGTCTGGGGCGCGTCCTGCGGCCGCTGCGCGCGGCGCGCGTGGCCGGCGCGGGTCTCGACGTCCGATTCGGCGGGCGAGCAGGAGCCGGATCCGGCCACGGGCGGCGCCGTCCCGAGCGCGGTGACGTGCGCGGGCCCGGCGGTGGAGGGCGTCGCGGAGGCGTCGCCGGTGGCGGCCGTGAGGGACAGCAGGGCGAACACCGCCAGCAGCAGCGCCTTGGCGGCCGCGGTGATCCGCAGCACGGTCCCTCCTCCCCCGGGCGTCTTCGCGCCGTCGCATCTGCGATGTGCGGCGCGGCATGGTGTCGAGTACCGCCGCCATTGTGTTCAGGTACGGGCCCCGGATGGCAACTCGGCACTTTACAAAGGCGTTAACTCTTCGCGAACGTGGCCGGATCGCGCCCGGGGCCGGACGCCCGGGGACACCGGCCGGGTGGGGCCGGTGTCCCCGAGCGTCACCTGCCGCCGCCGTCAGCGTGCGCCGTGGACCTCCAGCGCCGCGCGGACCGCCGACTCCAGCGCGCCCTCGATCCAGGCGGGCTTCAGCGACGTGTGGCAGCCGGCGAAGTACAGCGGACCCTCCGGGGTGCGCGTGTCCGGGAAGATCTCGGTGTGCTGTCCGGGGAGCAGTACGGACGCCTCGCCGTACGCGTACGGGTCGCGCTGCCAGCTCTGGGTGCGGCCGACGCCCGTGAAGAAGACCTCGAGTCGCTGCCCGTACACCTCCTGCATGCCGCGCAGCGCGAGCGCGTACCGGGCCTCGTCGTCGTAGGCGTCCCAGCGCCGGGCGTCGTCGGCCCAGCTGTACGACGCGAGCACGACGCCGCCGTCGCTGCCCGGCACCCGGTGGGACGGGTTGAACATGAAGCGGTTCGGATTGTCGGTCACCGATCCGCCGCCGACGACCCGCGCCGCCTCCGGCTGGTCGCGGGAGACCCAGCAGTGCGCCGCGTAGTGCGTGCGCTGCTGCTCGGAGAGGTGGCCGGGCGGCACGGAGGGGTGGGCGCCGAGCAGCCGCCCGTCGTCCGGCACCGCGGCCTTGCGGTAGGCGTCGTACAGCCCGGGCTCCATGGCGTCCAGCTCGCGCTTCCAGTCGTCCTCGCTCATCTCCCACCAGCGGCGGCTGAATTCGAGCAGGACCTTCGTGGCGCTGTCGTAGTGGATTTCACTCACGGCCCGGCGCTTGCGGTACGAGAGCTGGGGCGAGATCTGCACGTGCCGCAGACCGGAGAAGGGGATGGTGACGACGGCGGCGTCACCGGAGAACTCCTCGCGGACCACGCGCCCGTCGCGTCCCTCGGAGACGGCGTGCAGCCGCACGCGGGGCCCCGGGGCTCCTTCGGGGCGCGTCTCGACGCGGGTGACGCGCCGGTCGAAACGCACCTCGTCGCGTACGTCGTCGAGAAGGGCGTCCGCGAGGACCGCCGTGCCGCCGGTCAGCTCGTAGAACTGCGTGCCGGGGCTGATCAGGGACGCCCCCATGAAGCTGTGCATGAACGACAGCGGAAGCCGGGAGGTCATGTTCTCCAGCGTTCCGACGAGGTCGATCGTGCGGGTGTCGAGCTTCGCGTGCTCGGTGAGGAAGCGGTACATCGACCAGTCGCCGAAGCGCTGGACGATCCGGGCCCAGCCTTCGACCAGCTCGGGCATCGGCTTGTTGACGCGGGTGCCGTCGGGGCGGCGGGTGCTGTACTCGTCGCGCACCGGGTCCAGGGCCTGCCGGACGATCTCGGCCGCCGGTACGTTGACGTACTTCCGGGGCACGCCGAAGGAGCGGTTGACCGCCACCGGGCTCTTCGCGTAGTCGGCGCGCCGCGTCCTGATCCCGTTGACGCGGATCCAGGTGCGGTACGCCGGCTTCCCGTCCGGGTCGGCGTCGACGTAGTGGAACGGGCGGCGCTCGATGCCGAGGTGGTCGATCAGCCCGATGACCAGCGGGTGGCTGCCGGGGATGCGCATGGCGCCCGCCTCGGCGTACTGCTTCGGGTCGGCGAACGGCGGCTTGGCGTTCTCGTGACCGCCGGTGCGGAAGGTCTTGATGCGCCCGCCCGCCCGGTTGCCGTTGGCCTCGACGACGGTGACGCGGTGGCCCGCGCGCTTGAGCAGGGAGGCGGCGACCATGCCGGCCGGTCCCGCGCCGACGACGAGCACGTCCCTGGGCGCCGCGCCGGTCCGGGGCAGCCCCCCGCCGAGGAGGATCTTCTCGTACCGGGGGATCAGCGGCTGGTTGTCCTCGTCGACGACCAGCAGGGCGCGGGCGACCTCCAGGCACCTCTGCCGGTCGGCGGTGGAGAGCGGAGCGGCGGGCGCGGCGGCCGCGTCCGCCCCGGTGACGGCGGTGACGGCGGCGGCAGCGGCCACCGTCCCGGCCGCGGCGGTGAATTGACGACGCGTCACATCTAAGGGTTCCATGATCCCTCAAACGGCGCACGGCGTCCGGGGCAGTGGGCCGGACGCCGGATTCACCCGAACGAAACCGCGTCAGATGAAGTTGAGCGCCGCCGCGCCGCCCACTCCCCCGAGCAGCATGAACGCCGGCATCAGCACCTTCATCTCCACCCAGCTCCCCGCGCGGAACCGCAGCGCCTTCGGCGGCCCGATCGGGTACCAGCGCTTGCGGCCGACCGGTATGGGCCACAGGATCGGGCAGCCGGAGACCGTGAGCGCGTCACCGATGTCGTGCACCAGCGCGCCGAGCACGATCGGCAGGCCGAGCCACAGGTACTCCTGGCCGGGGCCGGCGAACAGCCAGTCCGCGCCGTTGCCGGGTTCGTCCAGTACGCCGGCCAGGATCCACGCGCTCGTCGCGCCGAGCAGCCACACCAGTATGTCGCTGGACACCCGGGCGGCCCGCCAGAGCAGGCCCTCCACCGCCAGCACCAGGTGGACGAAGAGGAGCGCGAGCACCGCCCAGCGGCCACCGGTGAAGGCCAGGAGCGACGCGCCGCCGCCGATCATGACCGCCCACAGCCAGGTGTGGGTGAGCGTGCGGTGACCGCCGGACCTGCGGGGGTCGCCCTGCTTCTTCGTGGCCTTGTAGACGGCGTACGACAGCTTGTCGACGATCTCGCACAGGCCGCGCGACACGGGGCCGAAGGCGCGCGAGATGGTCGCCGACTTGTGGTCGAGGTCCGGCGCGAGGGCCGCGCCCGCGCAGATCAGGGCTCCCACCACGAGCACGGGCCACGGCATCGGGTGTCCGGCCGCGGCCGCCGCCGCACCCACCCCCAGCCAGGCCGCCGCTCCGGACAGTGAGTGCGCCGGTCCCATCATGGTCGTTCCCCGCCCGTTTGCTCTTGTGGTGTGCCCCCGTTGACACGGCAGCGTATCGGTCGTGATCTTCGAACGGCCGACCGGTTCCGTGTTCCGGGGCGAAGCCAGGCAAGATGGGGGCGTGACCCTTATCGATCAGATGCCCCCGACCGCCGACCCCGATGCCCTCTTCGAGGCTTTCACCTCATGGGCCGAGGGCCAGGGCATCAGTCTCTATCCCGCGCAGGAGGAGGCGCTGATCGAGGTGGTGTCCGGCGCGAACGTGATCCTCTCCACGCCGACCGGCTCCGGCAAGAGCCTCGTCGCGGCGGGCGCGCACTTCGCCGCCCTCGCCCAGGACAAGGTCACCTTCTACACCGCGCCGATCAAGGCCCTGGTGTCGGAGAAGTTCTTCGACCTGTGCAAGCTCTTCGGCACGGAGAACGTCGGCATGCTGACCGGCGACGCGTCCGTCAACGCCGACGCCCCGGTGATCGCCTGCACGGCGGAGGTGCTGGCCTCCATCGCGCTGCGCGACGGCAAGCACGCCGACATCGGCCAGGTCGTGATGGACGAGTTCCACTTCTACGCCGAGCCGGACCGCGGCTGGGCCTGGCAGATCCCGCTGCTCGAACTGCCGCAGGCGCAGTTCGTCCTCATGTCGGCGACCCTCGGCGACGTCTCGATGTTCGAGAAGGACCTGACCCGGCGCACCGGCCGCCCGACCTCGGTCGTGCGCTCCGCGACCCGGCCGGTCCCGCTGTCGTACGAGTACCGCCTCACCCCCATCACCGAGACGCTGACCGAGCTCCTGGAGACCCGGCAGGCGCCGGTCTACATCGTGCACTTCACGCAGGCCGCGGCCGTCGAGCGGGCGCAGTCGCTGATGAGCATCAACATGTGCTCGCGGGAGGAGAAGGACCGGATCGCCGAGCTGATCGGCAACTTCCGCTTCACCACGAAGTTCGGCAAGAACCTCTCGCGGTTCGTGCGGCACGGCATCGGCGTGCACCACGCCGGCATGCTGCCCAAGTACCGCCGGCTCGTGGAGAAGCTCGCGCAGGCGGGTCTGCTGAAGGTCATCTGCGGTACGGACACCCTGGGCGTCGGCGTCAACGTCCCCATCCGCACGGTGCTGTTCACCGCCCTCACCAAGTACGACGGCACCCGCGTACGCACGCTCCGCGCCCGCGAGTTCCACCAGATCGCCGGTCGCGCGGGCCGGGCCGGGTTCGACACGGCGGGGCTGGTCGTCGCCCAGGCGCCCGAGCACGTCGTGGAGAACGAGAAGGCGCTCGCCAAGGCCGGCGACGACCCGAAGAAGCGCCGCAAGGTGGTCCGCAAGAAGGCCCCCGAGGGTTTCGTCGCCTGGTCCGAGTCCAGCTTCGACAAGCTGATCGGATCCGACCCCGAGCCGCTGACCAGCCGCTTCCGGGTCACCCACACCATGCTGCTGTCGGTCATCGCCCGCCCCGGCAACCCCTTCGCGGCGATGCGCCACCTGCTGGAGGACAACCACGAGCCGCGCAAGGCGCAGCTGCGGCACATCCGGCGGGCCGTCGCGATCTTCCGCTCGCTGCTCGACGGCGGCGTCGTGGAGATGCTGGAGACCCCGGAGGCCGACGGCCGTACCGTGCGGCTGACCGTCGACCTCCAGCAGGACTTCGCGCTCAACCAGCCGCTGTCGACATTCGCGCTCGCCGCGTACGAGCTGCTGGACCCGGAGTCCCCCTCGTACGCCCTGGACATGGTCTCGGTGGTCGAGTCGACCCTGGACGACCCGCGCCAGATCCTCGCCGCCCAGCAGAACAAGGCGCGCGGCGAGGCGGTCGGCCAGATGAAGGCGGACCGCGTGGAGTACGAGGAGCGCATGGAGCGGCTCCAGGAGATCACGTACCCGAAGCCGCTGGAGGAGCTGCTGTGGCACGGGTACAACGTGTACCGCAAGAGCCACCCGTGGGTCGGCGACCACCCGGTGTCCCCGAAGTCCGTGGTCCGCGACATGTACGAGCGGGCCATGACGTTCGCGGAGTTCACCTCGCACTACGAGCTCGCCCGCACCGAGGGCATCGTGCTGCGGTACCTGGCGGGCGCGTACAAGGCGCTGGAACACACCATCCCCGACGACATCAAGTCCGAGGACCTGGAGGACCTGATCGCCTGGCTCGGCGAGCTGGTGCGCCAGGTCGACTCCAGCCTCCTCGACGAGTGGGAGCAGCTCGCCAACCCCGAGGTGGAGACGGCCGAGGAGGCGCAGGAGCGCGCCGACCAGGTCAAGCCCGTCACGGCGAACGCGCGGGCCTTCCGGGTGCTCGTACGCAACGCCATGTTCCGCCGCGTGGAGCTGGCCGCCCTGGACAACGTCCGCGAACTGGGGGAGCTGGACGGCGAGTCCGGCTGGGACGAGGACAAGTGGGGCGAGGCCATGGACGCGTACTGGGACGAGTACGACGACCTCGGCACCGGGCCGGACGCCCGCGGCCCGAAGCTGCTGATGATCGAGGAGGACGCCGCCCACGGCCTGTGGCGCGTCCGGCAGACGTTCGCCGACCCCAACGGCGACCACGACTGGGGCATCAGCGCCGAGGTCGACCTCGCCGCCTCCGACGAGGAGGGGCGGGCGGTCGTCCGCGTCACCTCGGTCGGTCAGCTGTAGGAAAAGAACCAAGGAGAACCGTCCCGTGACGACGAACCCCGCCGAACGGCTCGTCGACCTGCTCGACCTGGAGCAGATCGAGGTCAACATCTTCCGCGGCCGCAGCCCGCAGGAGTCCCTGCAACGCGTGTTCGGCGGGCAGGTCGCCGGCCAGGCGCTGGTCGCCGCCGGGCGTACGACCGAGGGCGACCGGCCGGTGCACTCGCTGCACGCCTACTTCCTGCGGCCGGGCCGTCCCGGCGTGCCGATCGTCTACCAGGTGGAGCGGGTGAGGGACGGGCGCTCGTTCACCACGCGGCGGGTCACGGCCGTCCAGCAGGGCCGCACGATCTTCAACCTGACCGCCTCCTTCCACCAGCCGGAGGAGGCCGCGTTCGAGCACCAGCTTCCGCCCCGCCTGGACTTCCCGGACCCCGAGACGCTGCCGACGGTGGTGGACGAGATCCGCGAGCACCTCGGGGAGCTGCCCGAGTCGCTGGAGCGGATGGCCCGGCGCCAGCCGTTCGACATCCGGTACGTCGACCGGCTGCGGTGGACGGCCGAGGAGGTCGAGGAGGCGGACCCGCGCAGCGCGGTGTGGATGCGCGCGGTCGGGCCGCTGGGCGACGACCAGCTGGTGCACACGTGCGCGCTGGCGTACGCGTCGGACATGACCCTGCTGGACGCGGTCCGCATCCCGGTGGAGCCGCTCTGGGGGCCGCGCACGTTCGACATCGCGTCGCTGGACCACGCCATGTGGTTCCACCGGCCGTTCCGGGCCGACGAGTGGTTCCTGTACGACCAGGAGTCCCCCGTCGCGACCGGCGCGCGCGGGCTGGCGCGGGGGCGGATCTACGACCGCGCGGGCAACCTGCTGGTGTCGGTGGTGCAGGAGGGACTGTTCCGCCGGCTGCCGTCCGCCTGAGCCGGCGGTCGCTGTCCTCAGGGCATGAGGCCGTCGAGGTCCTTGTACGTCACCCCGTCCTTCATGACGAGCAGGACGTTGGCGGGCGTGCCGAGAACGGTGATGTCGTGCAGCGGGTTGCCCCGGGCCACGACGACGTCGGCCCGCTTGCCCGCTTCGAGGGTGCCGATCTCCCCGGCCAGGCCGAGGAGTTCGGCGGCCTCGGCGGTGCCGGCGCGGATCGCCCCCATCGGTGTCATCCCGCAGTCGACGAGGTGCTCCAGCTCCCGCAGGTTGGTGCCGTGCTCCGCGATGCCGCAGTCCGTGCCCATCGCGACGCGCACCCCGCGCGCGACGGCGCGCGGGACGTGCCGGCGTGCGACGGCCTGCCAGTGCTTCTTCTTCGCGTACGCCCAGCCCGCCGCCTTCTGCGGGTCGGGGTCGGTGTGGGCGGTGGTGAGCGTCGGCACCAGGAAGGTGCCGCGCTCCAGCATCAGGTCGACGGCCTCGTCGTCGATCTCGTAGCCGTGCTCGACGCTGGCCACTCCGCCGCGTACGGCGTTCAGGATGCCGCGGCGCCCCTGGGCGTGGGCCGCCACCCTGCGTCCCCCGTGACCGGCCGCGATCCGGGTGATCGTCCGGATCTCGTCCTCCAGGAAGCCCTCGTCGCCCGGTTGGTCCGTCGGGCTCCACACCCCGCCGGTGGCCGCGATCTTCACGCAGTCGGCGCCCTGCCGGAGGACCTCGCGCACGGCCCTGCGGCAACCGGTGACGCCGTCGGCGAGCCGGCCCATGACGGGGTCGTTCGGGCCGCTGTCGTGGGCCGCCCGGAAGTCGCCGTGGCCGCCGGTCGGACTGAGCATGGCGATCGCCACGAGCAGGCGGGGCCCCGGCAGCAGCCCCGAAGCGACGGCCTCCCGGTGGCCGGCGTCCGCGCCGCCGAGGTCACGGGCGGTGGTGACGCCCGCCTCCAGGGTGAGCTTCATGCGCGGCGCGGCGAGGAAGACGCGCAGCGAGGCGGGCATGGCCGCGATCTCGGCGTGGCTGAGGGCGCCTCCGGGGGCCGCCATGTGGACGTGGCAGTCGATGAAGCCCGGCAGGATCGTGTGGCCGCGCACGTCGACGCGGCGCGCCGGCGACGGCAGGTCCGGCACGGCGGACAGCTCTGCCGCCGGGCCGGCCCAGCGGACGAGCCCGTCCTCGACGAGCACCGCCCCGTCGGTGACCGGCTCGCCGCCCGTGCCGTCGACGAGGAGTCCGTTGTGCAGGAGTACGGGGGTGGTGAGGCCGGTCATGGCGCGGTTCCTTCCCAGGAGGGGAGAATGGCCGCCGCGACGGCGCCCGGAACCGGGAGAGCCGCGCGGCGCCAC
Source organism: Streptomyces sp. NPDC054887 (assembly GCF_053610585.1). NCBI lineage: Bacteria > Bacillati > Actinomycetota > Actinomycetes > Kitasatosporales > Streptomycetaceae > Streptomyces > Streptomyces sp. NPDC054887. Next base: position 10,450 of record NZ_JBSGYQ010000016.1, read on the forward strand.
CACACGGTGGTACAAGCGTCCTCGGCCGATACGGCGGCTGCCTTGAACGCCGCCGGGACGGAAACCAGGGCCGTCGGCCGCCTTCCGGCCGGTCTCTGGAACAGTACGGAGCAGTGACCGACGGCCGGCCGTGTCCGGCCGCCCCCAGCCATAGGAGACGGCGATGAGCCTGTACGACATCCCCCTGCGCACCCTGACCGGCGAGCCCACCAGCCTGGCGGCCTACGAGGGCAGGGCGGTGCTGGTGGTCAACGTGGCGTCCAAGTGCGGTCTGACGCCGCAGTACGCGGGCCTGGAGCGACTCCAGAAGACGTACGAGGAGCGCGGTTTCACGGTCCTCGGTGTACCCTGCAACCAGTTCGCGGGGCAGGAGCCGGGCAGCGCCGAGGAGATCGGGACCTTCTGCTCGGCGAGCTACGGCGTGACGTTCCCGCTGCTGGAGAAGATCGAGGTCAACGGTGACCACCGCCACCCGCTGTACGCCGAGCTGACGGCGGCGAAGGACGAGGCCGGCGAGGCCGGGGACGTCCAGTGGAACTTCGAGAAGTTCCTGGTCAGCGCGAAGGGCGAGGTCGTCGGCCGGTTCCGCCCGCGCGTCGAGCCGGAGGCCCCGGAGGTCGTGACGGCCATCGAGGCGCAGCTCCCCTCCGCCTGACGGCAGGCCGAAGGCGCCGTCCCCCGGTACGCGGGGTGACGGCGCCTTCGGCGTACCGCGGCGCGCGGGTCAGCGGATGGGCATGCCCGAGAGGGTGCGGGCGATGACGAGGCGCTGGATCTCGCTGGTGCCCTCGAAGATCGTATAAATGGCGGCGTCGCGGTGCATGCGCTCCACCGGGTACTCGCGCGTGTAGCCGTTGCCGCCGAGGATCTGCACGGCCTGCGCGGTGACCTCCTTGGCCGTCTCACTGGCGAACAGCTTCGACATCGAGCCCTCGGCCGAGGTGAACGGCTTGCCGGTGGTCGCCATCCACGAGGCCCGCCACACCAGCAGCCGCGCCGCGTCGATCCGGGTCCGCATGTCGGCGAGCTGGAAGGCGACGCCCTGGTTGTCGATGATCGGACGCCCGAACTGCTCCCGCGTCTTCGCGTAGTCCAGGGCGACCTCGTACGCGGCGCGGGCCGTACCCACGGCCATCGCGCCGACGGCCGGGCGCGACGCCTCGAAGGTGGCCATGGCGGCGTTCTTCACGCGCTCGCCGCCCTGGCGGGCGCGCTCCCGGGCCCGGGCGAGGCGCTCGTCGAGTTTGTCCTTGCCGCCGAGCAGGCAGTGGCCCGGGACGCGTACGTTCTCCAGTACGACCTCGGCGGTGTGCGACGCGCGGATGCCGTGCTTCTTGAACTTCTGGCCCTGGGACAGGCCGGGCGTGGCCGGCGGGACGATGAAGGAAGCGTGCCCCTTGGAACCGAGCTCGGGGTCGACGAGGGCGACGACGACGTGGACGTTCGCGATGCCGCCGTTGGTCGCCCAGGTCTTCGTGCCGTTCAGGACCCACTCGTCCTTGGCCTCGTCGTACACGGCGCGGGTGCGCATCGCCGACACGTCGGAGCCGGCGTCCGGCTCGGAGGAGCAGAAGGCGGCGACCTTGACGTCGTCGGGGTCGCCGTACATCTGGGGGATCCAGGTGCCGATCTGTTCCTCGGTGCCGTTGGCGAGGACGCCGACGGCGGCCAGGCCCGTGCCGACGATGGACAGGCCGATGCCCGCGTCGCCCCAGAACAGTTCCTCCATCGCCATCGGGATGCCGAGGCCGGTGGGGTCGAAAAACTGCTGCGCGTAGAAGTCAAGGGAGTAGATGCCGACCTTGGCGGCCTCCTGGATGACGGGCCAGGGGGTCTCCTCACGCTCGTCCCACTCGGCGGCGGCCGGGCGCATCACATCGGCGGCGAACCCGTGGATCCAGTCGCGGACCTGCTTCTGGTCGTCGTTGAGTTCGAGCGTGAACTCGGCCATGTCCCCTCCAGCACTGCTTGCGAAAAGCTCAGGCGTTACTTGCGGTAACCGGAGTCTGTTACCGGTAAGTAGGCCATGTCAACCGCGGCAGCGCGCCGCCCGGCCTTGGTGTTACGTTTCCCAGGCGTCACAGAATCGCTTCGGGCGGGGAGAAACACCATGGACACCACACACTCGGACCAGCAGCAGCGCTCCGCTGCCGCACGGCGCCGGCGGGAACTGCTCGAAGCGGCGGACCGCGTGGTGCTGCGGGACGGCCCGCAGGCTTCCATGAACGCCATAGCCGCCGAGGCCGGGATCACCAAGCCGATCCTGTACCGGCACTTCGGCGACAAGGGCGGCCTGTACCGCGCGCTGGCCAAGCGCCACACCGACGCGCTGCTGTCCGCCCTGCGGACCGCGCTGGACGCGCCCGCCGAGCGGCGGGAGCGGGTCGAGGCGACCCTGGACACCTACCTCGCCGCGATCGAGGCGCTGCCGGAGGTGTACCGGTTCCTGATGCACCCCGCGGAGGACGCCCACCAGCCCGAGCAGGGCTTCGACGTCGGCCGCCACTCCGCGCCGCTGCTGCGGCGGCTCGGCGAGGAGCTGGCCACGGTGATCGCCGAACGCGTGGACCTGGGGCCCGGCAGCGAGCAGCTCGCGCGGGTGTGGGGGCACGGCATCGTCGGGATGATGCACGCGGCCGGCGACTGGTGGCTGGGCGAACGCCCCTGCTCCCGGCAGCAGTTGGTGTCCAGCCTCGCGGACCTGCTGTGGGGCCGGCTCGCCGCCGCGGGCGACCGCGAGGACGGCCCCGGCTTCTGACGCGGCCGGGGGTGCGCCTTGGCCTGCTTCAGCCCCGGCCGCCCCAGGGCGCCCGGCGCGCCGCCCGCAGCGCCCTGGACCGGCGCCAGCCGGTGAGCCGGTCCGTGTAGACCAGGCCGGACACGTGGTCGCACTCGTGCTGGAGGCAGCGGGCGAAGAACCCGGTGCCCTCGACCCGCACCGGATCGCCCGTCAGCGACACGCCCTCCACCACCGCCCGGTCGAAGCGCTCCGTACCCGCTTCGATGCCCGGCAGCGACAGGCACCCCTCGGGACCGCGTACGGTGATGCCGTCGGCCTCGACCAGGCGTGGGTTGACGATGTGACCGACATGCCGGACATCCTCGTCGTCCGGACAGTCGTATACGAAGACACGCAGCGGTACGCCGACTTGGTTGGCCGCGAGGCCGACCCCCTCGGCGGCGTACATCGTCGCGAACATGTCCTCGACGAGGCGGACGAGCGAGGGACCGAAGTCGCTCACCGTCTCGCAGGGCGCGTGCAGCGCCGGATCGCCGAGCAGGGTCATGGGTCGTACGAGCCCGGAACTGCCGGGAATCGGGCGGTGTCGCATGGCGGCAAGCGTACGTTCCGCCGGGCCCGTGGCGCCCCCGGTGGTGCCGGGGTGTGGGGGCCCGGCCGGATCTCGATAGGCTGAGCCCCGACGTTGACCGGTGGACCTGGGGCAATTGCGGCGCCGGATGCAAGGAGGATCAGTGACGATGGCAGGCAACACGGAGCCGTTGTCGCCGCGGGCCAAGCTGGCCGTGACGGCAGGCAAGGCCGCGGCGGCGGTGTCCCGCGCCGCGGGACGCGGCAGCGGATCCGTGATCGGCGGCAAGGTGGCGCTCAAGCTCGACCCCGACCTGCTCGGGCGGCTCGCCCAGCATCTCGACGTCGTGCTCGTGTCCGCCACGAACGGCAAGACGACGACGACCCGGCTCATCGCCGAGGCACTGCGGGCCAGCGGCCCGGTCGTCTCCAACGCGCTCGGCGCCAACATGCCGGCGGGCATCACCTCCGCCCTGGCGGGCGGCTCGGACGCGAAGTACGGCGTGATCGAGGTCGACGAGAAGTACCTCGCGGGCGTCGCCCGGGACGTGACGCCGAAGGCGATCGCCCTGCTCAACCTCTCCCGCGACCAGCTCGACCGCGCGGCCGAGACCCGGATGCTCGCCGAGAAGTGGCGCGAGGGCCTGTCCGGCACGAAGGCCGTCGTCATCGCGAACGCCGACGACCCGCTGATCGTCTGGGCCGCGTCCTCCTCGCCCAGCGTGGTGTGGGTGGCGGCCGGCCAGGAGTGGAAGGACGACGCCTGGTCCTGCCCGTCCTGCGGCGGTGTGATGCAGCGCCCCGGCGACGACTGGTTCTGCGGCGAGTGCGGCTTCCGCCGCCCCGCCCCCAGCTGGGTGCTGAGCGGCGACCACGTCGTCGACCCGCACGGTTCGGCCTGGCCGATCCACCTCCAGCTGCCCGGCCGCGCCAACAAGGCGAACGCCGCGACCTCCGCCGCCGTCGCCGCCGTGTTCGGTGTGCCGCCGCAGGTGGCACTGGAGCGCATGTACCAGGTGCAGGCGGTGGCCGGCCGGTACGACGTGGTCCAGTTCCAGGAGCGCGAGCTGCGGCTGCTGCTCGCGAAGAACCCGGCGGGCTGGCTCGAAACGTTTTCTCTCATCAACCCGCCGCCGACGCCGGTGATCCTGGCCGTCAACGCGCGCGGCGCGGACGGCACGGACACCTCCTGGCTGTGGGACGTCGACTACACCCGGCTCGCCGGCCACCCGATCTTCGTGCTCGGTGACCGCAAGCTGGACCTCGCGGTGCGCCTGGAGGTCGCGAACCTGGAGTTCCGGGTCTGCGAGACGCTCGACGAGGCCGTGCAGCTGGCGCCGCCCGGCCTGATCGAGACGATCGCCAACTACACCGCGTTCCAGGACCTGCGCCGCCGCGTCGGCAACTAGGCCCGCGTACACCGGAAGAGGACAAGCAAGCATGAGCGACAACAGCCTGCGCCTGGTGTGGATCTACCCGGACCTGCTGAGCACGTACGGCGACCAGGGCAACGCCCTCGTCGTGGAGCGCCGGGCCCGTCAGCGCGGCCTCGACGTCCACCGTGTGGACGTGCGCAGCGACCAGCAGATCCCCACTTCGGGCGACATCTACCTGATCGGCGGCGGCGAGGACCGGCCGCAGCGCCTCGCGGCGGAGCGGCTGCGCCGCGACGGCGGTCTGGAGCGCGCGGTCTCCAACGGCGCGATCGTCTTCTCGGTCTGCGCCGGGTACCAGATCCTCGGTCACGAGTTCATCAACGACCTCGGCGAGCGCGAGCAGGGCCTCGGGCTGCTCGACGTCGTCAGCACGCGCGGCGAGGGCGAGCGGTGCGTCGGCGACGTCCTCGGCGACATCGACGAGCGTCTGGGCCTGCCGCCGCTGACGGGGTTCGAGAACCACCAGGGCATCACCCATCTGGGCCCGACGGCGCGGCCGTTCGCCCGGACGCGGATCGGCAAGGGCAACGGAACCGGCGACGGCACGGAGGGCGCGTACAACGACACCGTCTTCGGCACGTACATGCACGGTCCCGTCCTGGCCCGCAACCCGCTCATCGCGGACCTGCTGCTGAAGCTGGCCCTCGATGTCAACGCGCTGCCGCCGACCGACGACCGCTGGTACGAGGCGCTGCGCGCCGAACGCATCGCCTCCGCGACGCAGCCGGCCTGACGCGCTGTCGCGGTTCGTCCGCCTTTGCGGTGTCCAGCTGACGGACTGCCGGTTCGGCCCCGTCACCCCGCGCGAGTAGGGTGACGGGGATCCAACCGGACGACGTGGTCCGGTCTCCGGCCCACGTTGCAAAGGTATTCCGGGCATGCGTATTGGTGTACTCACTTCCGGCGGCGACTGCCCCGGCCTGAACGCTGTCATCCGTTCCGTCGTGCACCGCGCCGTCGTCGACCACGGCGACGAGGTCATCGGCTTCCACGACGGCTGGCGCGGCCTTCTGGAATGCGACTACCGCAAGCTGGACCTCGACGCGGTGGGCGGCATCCTGGCCCGCGGCGGCACGATCCTCGGCTCGTCCAGGGTCCAGCCGGCGCATCTGCGCGACGGCGTCGAGCGGGCGCGCGGCCATGTCGCCGACCTCGGTCTCGACGCGATCATCCCGATCGGCGGCGAGGGCACGCTGAAGGCGGCGAACCTGCTGTCCGAGGCGGGCCTGCCGATCGTCGGCGTTCCGAAGACCATCGACAACGACATCGCGTCGACCGACGTCACCTTCGGCTTCGACACGGCCGTCGGCGTCGCCACCGAGGCCCTCGACCGGCTCAAGACCACCGCCGAGTCGCACCAGCGCGTGCTGATCGTCGAGGTCATGGGCCGGCACACCGGCTGGATCGCGCTGCACTCCGGCATGGCGGCCGGCGCGCACGCCATCGTCGTGCCCGAGCGGCCCTTCGACATCGGCGAGCTGACCGAGCTGGTCGGCAAGCGGTTCTCGGCCGGCAAGCGGTTCGCGATCGTCGTGGTCGCCGAGGGCGCGAAGCCGCGCGAGGGCTCCATGGAGTTCGACATCGGCGGCAAGGACATGTACGGGCACGAGCGCTTCGCCGGCGTCGCCCGGCAGCTGTCCGTCGAGCTGGAGGAGCGCCTCGGCAAGGAGGCGCGGCCCGTCATCCTCGGCCACGTCCAGCGCGGCGGCACCCCGACGGCGTACGACCGCGTCCTCGCGACCCGCTTCGGCTGGCACGCGGTGGAGGCGGCGCACCGGGGTGAGTTCGGCATGATGACGGCGCTGCGCGGCACGGACATCGTCATGGTCCCGCTGGCCGAGGCCGTGGAGACCCTGAAGACCGTCCCCGGCGAGCGCTACGCCGAGGCCGAGTGCGTGCTCTGACCTCGTAGGCGTACGACGAACTGCCCCCGGCCGCGAGCGCGGCCGGGGGCAGTTCTACTCTGTACCGGACAACCGTTACGAATGGGCAGTCCTCGGGAGTACGCAGATGGATCACGGCGGGCACGGCAGCGGCATGGACATGGATCTGCCGCCGTTCACGCTGGGGCGGGGGCTGGAGTTCTCCCCCGATCTCTTCTTCCTGGTGGGCTGCGTCCTGGCGCTGGCCCTGTACGGGTGGGGCGTGGTGCGGCTGAGGCGCCGCGGCGACGGCTGGCCGGTCGGCCGGACGGTCTTCTTCGTCGTGGGCGTGCTGAGCGTGGCACTGGTGATGTGCACCAAGCTGAACGACTACGGCATGGTCATGTTCAGCGTGCACATGGTGCAGCACATGGTGATCAGCATGCTGTCGCCGATCCTGCTGCTGCTCGGCGCGCCGGTGACGCTGGCCCTGCGGGCGCTGCCGGTCGCGGGGCGCGGGAACCGCAAGGGGCCGCGCGAGCTGCTGCTGATGCTGCTGCACAGCCGGTACATGAAGATCGTCACGCACCCGGCGTTCACGATCCCGCTGTTCATCGCCTCCCTGTACGCGCTCTACTTCACGCCCGTCTTCGACTTCCTGATGGAGAGCAGGCCGGGCCACCTCGGCATGATGGTCCACTTCCTCGCGGTCGGCCTGGTCTTCTTCTGGCCGATCATGGGCGTCGACCCGGGGCCGCACCGCCCGGGGTACGTGATGCGGATGCTGGAGCTGTTCGCCGGCATGCCCTTCCACGCGTTCTTCGGCATCGCGCTGATGATGGCGAGCCAGCCGATGATCGGTACGTACAAGAACCCGCCGACGTCGCTGGGCATCGACGCGCTGACCGACCAGAACTGGGCGGGCGGCATCGCCTGGGCGTTCTCGGAGATCCCGTCCGTGCTGGTGCTGATCGCGCTGGTCTTCCAGTGGTACCGGTCCGAGCAGCGGGTCGCGCGGCGCGCGGACCGGGCGGCGGACCGCGACGGCGACCAGGAGCTGGTGGCGTACAACGCGTATCTCGCGTCGCTCCAGGCGCGCGGGCGCTAGGTCGCCGGTAACGTCGGGACAGTAGCGCGGGAGCCTCGCAGGGGTGACGATGGCCCTCCACCAGAAGGAGGGGGTGCGCATGCCCGGTTCCACGAAGTCGATGGGGGTGCTCACCGTCAGTACGCTGATCGTCATATCGGCGTACACGGCGGCGCTCGGCAGCAACGGCTGGCTGTGGTTCGGCTGGGTCGTGCTGGGTCTGGTCACGGTCGGGATGGCCGCGTCACGCGGCCGGTGAGCCGCATCCGGTGAACCGCTGAGCGCCTGGCACAGGCAGGAGTCAGAAGCGGAAGACCGCCCCCGTCGCGGTGTCGAGCACGCACGCGTTCGGGTACGTCTTGCGCCAGCTCGTCGGCGCCCCGCGCCACGTGCCGCCGGCGCTGACGGTCACGGGCTCGTACTGCTTGGTGCAGGCCCGCGGGTTGCCCGGGAGCTTGTCGAAGTCGCCGTTCGCCCTGCCGAGCGCCTCGCACGCGCCGGCGGCGTCCGGGTGGGGCCCCGAGGGCTTCGGCGCGCACTCGAGGAGGACGCCCCGCATCCAGGTGCTCGACGACCCCGAGACGGTCAGGAAGAGCCCTTTGGGCGGCTTGGGACCACCGGGGGCGTCCGACGCCCGTGCGGGCAGGGCCGCGGCCGCGACGGCGAGCAGGACGACTGCGGTGACGGCGGCTGGGGAGCGCATCCGGACCTCCTGGGGCTGGGGTGCCTGGCGACGGGGTGTCGGCGCAAGCCAGGCCACCGCCCGCCGGCGTCCGCGGGCAAGCGACCGCGCCGCCGCGTCCCGCTCACGAGCGCGCGCGCTGCTCCGTACGGCGGACCGCGCGGCCGGGGCCGCGCACTCACCCCAGCAGGGCGTCCAGACCGGCCGCCAGGCCGCCGGGGCCGCCGCGGACCGCCATGGCCGCGGCGGTGGCGCGCAGGCGCGGCAGTTCCGAGGCGGGCAGGCGGTGCAGGCCGAGCCGGAAGGCCGGCTCCGGTTCGCTCGGGTCGTCGTCCATGGCCCGCAGCTCGACCAGGAGGTAGCCGAGCAGCCAGGCCGTGAAGGCCCGGTGGGTCTCCACGGCCTCGCGCTCGCCGAGTCCGGCGCCGTGCAGGAGCTCGAGGACGCGCTCGTCGACGCGCAGGACGGGGAGCGGCCGGCGGGCCATCGGCGTGGACAGCAGACGGGTGGCGAGCAGCGGTACGACATGGGGGTGGCGCAGGGCGGCGCCGTGGGCGGCGAGGGCGACGCGGCGCAGTTCGCCGCGCCAGTCGGCCGGATCCGGCCGCGCCGCCGGGTCCTGGTCCAGGTCCAGGTGGAGTTCCTGGCAGAACGTCTCGACCAGCCCGTCCAGCAGCGCGTCCTTGCTGGGGGCGTACCGGTACAGGGCCATGGCCTCGACGCCCAGCTCCGCGCCGAGCCCGCGCATGCTGAGGCCGGACAGGCCGTCGCGGTCGACCACCTCCAGGGCCGTCGCGAGCACCCGTTCCCTGCTCAGCCGCCCGTAGCGCCCCCGGTCGCCGGCGCGCCTGCCGCGGCCGTCCCCCGTCTCGTCTTTCGGCATGTCCGCCTCCGGGCTCGTCGCTCGGCGTCGCCGTCTGCCGTCCGGCCGGGTCTTGACTCCCACTGACAACCGGAGCAAAGTCGACGTATACGCCGTAAACGCACATAAGCAGCGTACAGCGTCGTCTCACTCAGGAGCGTCCGGTCATGGCGCACAGCGAGCCGGAACCGGTGACCACCCGGGACACGCCGGCCCGCGCAGCGAGCCGGCAGCCACCCGGCGCACCGTCGACCGTGCTCGTCACCGGCGGCGCCGGCTTCATCGGCAGCCACGCCTGCGTCGAGCTGCTCGACCACGGCTACGAGCTGATCGTCGTCGACAACTACTCCAACAGCACACCGCAGGTCTTCGCCCGCGTGGAAAGGATCGCCGGCCGGTTCGTCGGAGCCGTGTACGAACTGGACATCCGTGATCGACGCGCCCTCTCGGCCGTCTTCGACCGCCACTCCGTGGACGCCGTCGTGCACTTTGCCGCGCACAAGGCCGTGGGCGAGTCGATGCGGATGCCCGTCGAGTACTACGACACCAACATCGGCGGCACCACCTCGCTGCTGCGGGCGATGCACGAACACGGAGTGCACCAGATGGTGTTCTCCTCGTCCAGCGCCATATACGGGGACGCCGGGCGCGGGCCGCTGGACGAGGCGACCCCCGCCCGGCCGGCGAATCCGTACGCGGCCTCCAAGTGGGCCTGCGAGCAGATCCTCGGCGACGTGTGCCGCCGGCGCCCCGAGTTCACGGTGGTCGCCCTGCGCTACTTCAACCCGGTCGGCGCCCATCCCAGCGGGCTGCTCGGCGAGGACCCCAGCGGCACCCCCGAGAACCTGATGCCGTGCCTCGCCCAGGTGGCGGTCGGCCGGCGGCACCGGCTCCGCGTCTTCGGCGACGACTACGCCACCGCCGACGGTACGGGGGTGCGCGACTACATCCACGTGATGGACACCGTCGAGGCGCACCGCCTGGCGCTCGACCACCTCGCCGACGGCCCCGGCATGCGGACGTACAACCTGGGTCTCGGGGAGGGCCGGTCGGTCCTGGAGGTCGTCTCCGCCTTCAGTGCGGCGTGCGGCACGCCCGTCCCGTACGACATCGTCTCGCGCCGCCCGGGGGACGTGCCCGAGGTCGTCGCTGACGCCTCGGCGGTCCGGCGTGCCTGGGGGTGGCGCCCGACCAGGGGCCTGGCCGACACGGCCCTCAACTCCGACGAGGACATCAGCCGGCTCAACGCCGCGCTGACCCGGCTGTCCGAGCGCTTCGCCCTGCGCCCGAGGGGCTGAGGGCCGTGGCCGCGCGTCCGCCGACCCGCAACGACGACGTGGACTGGGACCGCTGGCCCGTCCAGGACTACCTCGCGGAGAACTACCGTGAGCTGCACCCCTCGGACGCCGCCGTCATCGCCCACCACTCGGCGTTCTACCGCCGCTTCGCGCCGGGCAGTGTGGCCCGCTCCGTGGAGTTCGGGGCCGGCCCGAACCTGTATCCGCTCATGCTCGCCGCCTCGGCGAGCCGCCGCGTGGACGCCGTGGAGGCCGGGGCCGCGGGCGTCGCGTACCTGACCCGGCAGCTCGCCCAGGGCCCCGACGACAGCTGGCTGCCCTTCCACGCCCTGTGCCGGCGGCTCGATCCCCGCCTTCCGGCGACGCTGCCCGGGGCCCTCGCACCGGTACGGGTCGTCCACGCGGACGCCCGGCAGGTGCCGCCCGGGGCGTACGGCATCGCGTCGATGAACTTCGTCGCCGAGGGGGTCACCGAGGACCGCGAGGAGTTCGCTGACCTCTGCGCCCGCCTCGTACGCTCGGTGCACCCGGGAGGTGGTGTGGTGGCGGCGTTCATGGAGAACATGCCGACGTACCGCGTCGGTCCCGCGTCGCGGTGGCCCGGCTGTCCGGTGGACCCGGCCGTCGTCGCGGAGGTCTTCGAGCCGCTGACCCGGCGGCTCACCGTCAGCCGGATCGACGCCGACCCCACGCTGCCCGACTACGGGGACTCGGGCATGGTGCTCCTGACGGCGGTCAGGTGAGCCGCCGGGCGCAGATCGCCCGGCCCGGCCGGCGGCGGGCCGGCAGCGGTCAGACGCCGTCCGGACGGACACCGGCCCGTCGGAGGGCGAACGCCGTGTCCACCAGGGCGATGTGGCTGAACGCCTGCGGGGCGTTCCCCAGTTGCCGCCGGCCGCCCGGGTCCCACTGCTCCGAGAGCAGCCCCACGTCGTTGCGGATGCCCAGGACCCGTTCGAAGGCCTCTCGCGCCCGGTCGTGGTGGCCCGTCGCCGCCAGGGCGTCGGCGTACCAGAGCGAACAGGCCACGAACGTGCCCTCGGAGCCGCGGATGCCGTCGACGCCGTGCACACCGTCGCCGCCCTGCCCGTCCCTCCCGTCCTGCGCGTAACGCCGTACGAACCCGTCGTGCTCCAGCGCCCGCATCGCCCGGACGGTGTCGCGCACACGCGTGTCGCCGGGCGGCAGGAATCCGAGTTTGGGCATGAGCAGGGCCGACGCGTCGAGGGCGGGGGAACCGTAGGACTGGACGAACGAGCGCTGCCGCGCGTCCCACCCCTCGCGGCAGACCTCCCGGTGCACCGCGTCGCGCATGGCGCGCCACTGCCCCGAGGAGCCGTTCCTGCCGAGGATGCTCCCCATGCGCAGGGCGCGGTCGGCGGCGACCCACGTCATGACCTTGGAGTGGACGAACTGGCGACGGGGTCCGCGGACTTCCCACAGCCCCTCGTCCGCGTCGCGCCAGTGCGCCCGCAGATAGCTCATGAGGGAGTTGACCAGGCTCCACATGTGCGGTTGCAGGGGGATGCCCGCGCGCAGTGACCAGTAGAGCGTGTCCAGGACCTCTCCGTACACGTCCAGCTGGAACTTCTCGACCGCGGCGTTGCCGAACCGGACCGGCCGCGCGCCCTCGTATCCGGTCAGCCAGGGGGCTTCCGTCTCGGGGAGGTGCCGGTGGCCCTCGATGCCGTACACCGCCTGGAGGTCCGCCGGTTCGCCCGCGATGGCGCGCAGCAGCCAGTCGAGCCAGGCCGTCGCCTCGTCCCGGTAACCGCTGCGCAGCAGGCAGGAGAGGGTCAGGGTGGAGTCGCGCAGCCAGCAGTAGCGGTAGTCCCAGTTGCGCTCGCCGCCCACGCATTCGGGGAGCGACGTGGTGGGAGCGGCGACGATGCCGCCGGTGGGGGCGTAGGTGAGCGCCTTCAGGGTGATGAGGGACCGTACGACCGGTTCGCGCCAGGGCCCCCGGTAGCGGCACTGGGCGGTCCAGTCGCGCCAGAAGTCGGTGGTCGCCTTGAGCGCCGTCTCGGGCGGTACGCACAGGGGCGCGGGCAGCGTGGTGAGGTGCGAGGGCGTCCACACCAGCATCAGGGTCAGCCGACGGCCCGCCGTGACGTCGAACTCGCCGACGATCGCGTCCGTGCGGTCGACCCGCCGCACCGGCCCGTCGGCGCTCAGCCACACCGAGTCGGGCCCGGCGACCGCGACCGTGCCGCTGTCGGTGGCCCGCACCCAGGGCACGACTCGGCCCTGGTGGAAGCGCGGTTTGAGTTCGCTGCGCATCGGCACGGTCCCCGACACGCCTTCGACGGTCCGTACGACGCAGGGCATCTGTCCGCGCGGCGGCATGAAGTCGGTGACGCGTACGGTGCCGGTCGCGGTCCGCCAGTACGAATCGAGCACGAGCGTGTCCGGGCGGTAGGTCCGGTGCGCGCAGGCCCCTCCGCCGACGGGGGCGAGGCGCCAGAAACCGTTGTCCCCGGTGCCGAGCAGTGCGGCGAAGCAGGCGGGGGAGTCGAAGCGCGGGAAACAGAGCCAGTCGATCGACCCGTCCCTGCCCAGCATCGCGGCAGTCTCGAGATCACCGATGAGGGCGTAGTCCTCGATGGGATTGCTCATGATCGAAGTACGCCGTCGTACACAGAGCCGCTCCTTGAATTGTACGGCAGCGGGCCGGGGCGGCGCGGTGTCCGTCCGGCGAGACACGGGCCGACCGGTGTCGTACGGAGCGGGTCCGGCCTCCGGCGAGGAAGGCGCACCGGAGCGGGGGCGGCCCCCGCTCCGGTGCCCCCGGCGGTCAGTTCTCGCCGAGCAGCTTCTTCATGCGAGCGATCTCGGCGCTCTGTGAGGTCACGATGCCGGCGGCCATCTCCTTGGCCGGCCGGTGGGCGCCGTCGGACCGCTCGGTCCGGGCCATCGCGACCGCCCCTTCGTGGTGCTCGGTCATCATCGTGAGGAACGCGGTGTCGAACGCCTCGCCGGAGGACTTCTCCAGCTCCTCCATCTGCCCGGCCGTCATCATTCCGGCCGTCGAGTGCCCGGCGTGCTCGTCCGCCGCGCCCTCCTCGGGAACTTCCTCGCCCCAGGCGGTGAGCCAGCCGGACAGCGTCCGGATCTCCGGCTCCTGAGCCTTCTCGATCTCCGCGGCCAGCTTCTTGACCTCGGCGGACCCTGCCCGGGTCGCCGCCAGCCGGGCCATGTCCACGGCCTGCCGGTGGTGCGGGATCATCCCCTGCGCGAACGTGACGTCGGCGGCGTTCGCCTCGCCCGGCGCGGCGGAGGCGGAGGCGGAGGCCGACGGCGTCGGGGAGGCGCTCTTGTCGTGGCCGGTGTGGCCGGAGGAAGCGCCGTCTCCCCCGCCGCAGGCGGCGAGTACGACGGCGGCGGTGGCCCCGGCCGCCACTGCGGCGGCCCGGCGGATCATGGAACGGTGTGCGGTCATGGTGGTGCTGCTCCTGTGGTGCGCATGGATCGGGACACGGCTGCGGGAGGCGTCGCGACCGGCCGCTGCGGCCGGGGGGAACGCCCGGGGCCGCCTATATGCGCAGGAGTTGCAGTTCGCTCAGTGAGGGTGGGGCCCGCTCGCCCGGCGGCGCCGCGGGGGCCACCGCCGTACCGTCCGCGGGCGCGCCGGAAGGCGCGCCGGCCGGGGCCGGGGCGGGCAGTACGGGGGCTCCGCTCGTACCGCCGGCGGCGCAGGTGGAGTCCGCGTGCTCGACGTGTCCGCCGGCGCCGCCCTCGCCGTGGAGGCAGTCCCGGGCGTGGTCGTGGCCGACGGGGGACGGTGCCCGGCCGTGGGGAGCGTGGGAGGTGCCCGCGCCGTGAGCCGCGGGGGCCGCGTGGGCCCCGTGGGCCGCGGAGTCGCCGGCGGCGGGGCCCGGGTGCGACGGGGCCGCGTGGCGGATGTCCGCCGCGGCGAAGGCCCGCTCCGGGGGCACGGCGGGGCCCAGTCCGTGCATGGCGATCAGGCCCGCGAGCAGGGCCGGCACGAGCAGCGCGTACAGCCGCACCCCGAGGGGCCGGACCGTCCACCACGCCTGCCGACTCATACCGGCATCCTAACCAGCGCCCGGGACGGGACGCCCAGTGCCGTGACTGATGGCAAGTCAGTAGAGTCGAAGGGGGCCAGCCATGGCCCGAGCCCTGTCGTCGACCCGGCAGAACGAGGAGCCGCCCCGTGTTCTACTACGTGCTCAAGTACGTCATTCTCGGGCCACTGCTGAGACTGCTCTTCCGGCCGAGGATCGAGGGGCTCGAGCACATCCCCGACGAGGGCGCCGCGATCGTGGCGGGCAACCACCTGTCGTTCTCCGACCACTTCCTGATGCCCGCGATCATCAAGCGGCGCATCACCTTCCTGGCCAAGGCCGAGTACTTCACGGGCCCGGGCCTCAAGGGCCGGCTGACCGCCGCGTTCTTCCGCAGCGCGGGCCAGATCCCGGTCGACCGGTCGGGCAAGGAGGCGGGGAAGGCGGCGATCCGCGAGGGACTCGGCGTGCTGAGCAAGGGCGAGCTCCTGGGGATCTACCCGGAGGGCACCCGCTCGCACGACGGCCGCCTCTACAAGGGCAAGGTCGGGGTGGCCGCGATGGCACTCCGGGCGGGGGTGCCCGTGATCCCGTGCGCGATGGTCGGCACGTTCGAGATCCAGCCCCCGGGACAGGTCGTGCCGCGCATCAAGCGCGTCGCCATCCGCTTCGGGGAGCCGCTGGACTTCTCCCGCTACGCCGGCCTGGAGAACCAGAAGGCGGCGCTGCGCGCGGTCACCGACGAGATCATGTACGCGATCCTCGAACTATCCGGCCAGGAATACGTCGACCGGTACGCCGCCGAGGTCAAGGCGGAGCAGGCGAAGAAGTTCCCGAGGCTCCTGCGCTGACGGCGTATCAGCGGACGGCGAACTGTGCCCCGGTGGCCGTCGCCGCGCGCCTAACGTCGCTCGTATGACCAAGGGAAACGCATTCGTCGTCGGAGCTGCGGGACAGATCGGGCGGGCGGCCGTACGGGCGCTCGCCGAGGACGGGTGGGAGGTGACGGCGGCGTCGCGGGGCGGCGGCCGTGACGCGTCCTGGTCGCCGGACGTGCGGACGGTGGCACTGGACCGGGACGACGACGCCGCGCTGGCCGCGGCCCTCGGCGACGGCTGCGACGTACTGGTGGACATGGTCGCCATGGAGGAGCGCCACGCGGAGCAGCTGTTGGGGCTCGCGGACCGGATCGGTTCCGCGGTCGTCATCTCCAGCGGCGCCGTCTACGAGGACGACAGGGGGCGCAGCTTCGACACCCAGGCGGAGCCCGACGGGTTCCCGCGCTACCCCGTGCCGATCCCGGAGAGCCTGGCCACCGTGGCGCCGGGCGACGCGACGTACGGGACCAGGAAGGCCGCGATCGAACGGCGGCTGCTGGCGTCCGCCGACCGGTTGCCCACGACGGTGCTGCGGGCGGGCGCGGTCCACGGCCCGTACTGCCGGACGCCCCGCGAGATCCATTTCGTCAAGCGGGTGCTGGACGGACGGAAGGTGCGGATCCTGGCGCACGGCGGGCGCAGCCGGTTCCACCCGGTGCACGTGTCGAACCTCGGCGAGCTGATCCGGCTCGCGGCGGCCCGGCCGGGGGCACGGGTGCTCAACGGCGGCGACCCCGACGTGCCGACCGTCCTGGAGATCAGTGCGGCGATCGACGCGGTGATGGGTGCCCGGAGCGAGCTGGTGATCGTGGAGGGCCCCCCGCCCGCCCCCGAGATCGGGGAGACGCCGTGGGGCGGCGAGCACCCCGTCGTCTTCGACATGTCGGCCGCCGAGCGAGAGCTGGGGTACACGCCGGTGACGCGGTACGCCGAGTCGCTGCCCGCGACCGTGGAATGGCTTGCGGAGGCGCTGCGCGGCCGGGACTGGCGGGAGGCGTTTCCGAGACTGGCGCAGCGCTACGGCCCGGCCGGCGGCCCGTTCGACTACGCGGCGGAGGACGCCTGGCTGGCCGGCGGCTGACCGGCGGCCGTCCGACGGCTGCCGGAGGACGGCGAAGGGGGCGGCCGGAGTTCCGGCCGCCCCCCTGTCACCCGGTCAGGCGGGTCGTGCCGTCACGGCTTCGGCGTGGCGTGCGGGGCGCACGTCACGTCGCGGCTGTCGGTCCTGCCGGTGAGCAGGTAGGTGTCGACCCGGTCGTTCACGCAGGGGTTCGCGATCCCGGTGACGCCGTGCGAGCCGGCGCCCTTCTCGGTGATCAGGCGCGAGCCCTTGAAGCGCTTGTGCAGCTCGACGGCGCCCTCGTACGGAGTGGCGGCGTCGCGCTCGGCCTGCACGATCAGGACCGGCGGCAGTCCCTTGCCGGACTTGACGTTCAGCGGGGTCTGCTGCTTGGACGACCAGGTGGCGCAGGGCAGGTTCATCCAGGCGTTGGCCCACGTCATGAACGGGTGGTCCCTGTGCAGCCGGGTGTTGTCCCGGTCCCACGTCTTCCAGCTCGTGGGCCACTTGGCGTCCGCGCACTCGACGGCGGTGTAGACGGCGTTGCCGTTCTCGGACGCCGCGTTGCCCGCGGTGTCCGACAGGTCGGGCGCGATCTCGTCGACGAGGGCCTGCGTGTCACCCGCGACGTACTTGCTCCAGACCTCGGCGGTGTGCGCCCAGGCGGAGTCGTAGTACGGCGCGCTCTGGAAGAAGCCGACGAGCTCGGCGGGGCCGACGACGCCGCCGATGGGGCTCTTCTTGGCGGTGGCGCGCAGCTTCAGCCACTGCTCCTCGACCTTCTCGGGGGTGTCCCCGAGGTGGTAGGCGGCGTCGTTCTCCGCCACCCACTGCTTCCAGTCGTCCCAGCGCATCTGGAAGGCGACGTCCTGGTCCAGGTTGGCCTGGTACCAGATCTTCTCCTTCGACGGGTTGACGACGCTGTCGACGACCATGCGGCGGACGTGGTTCGGGAACAGGGTTCCGTAGACCGCGCCGAGGTAGGTGCCGTAGGAGACGCCGAGGAAGTTCAGCTTCCGCTCACCGAGCGCGGCGCGCAGGACGTCCAGGTCGCGTGCGGTGTTCGGGGTGGTCATGTGCGGCAGCAACCAGCCGCTGCGCTCCTGGCAGCCGTCCGCGTACTCGGCGGCGAGCTTGCGCTGCGCGCGCTTGTCGGCCTCGCTGTCGGGCACCGGGTCGAGCTTCGGCGCCTTCACGAACTCCTGCGGGTCGACGCACGAGATGGGCGAGGAGTGCCCGACGCCGCGGGGGTCGAAGCCCACGAAGTCGTACGCCTTGGCCAGCTTCGTGTAGATCGGGTTCTTCTTGGTGACACGGGTCGGGAACCGCATGCCCGAGCCGCCGGGGCCGCCCGGGTTGTAGAGCAGCGCTCCCTGGCGGTCCTCCGGGGAGCCGGTGTTGCCGACGCGGTCGACGGCGATCTTGATCGTGCGGCCGTTGGGCTTGGCGTAGTCGACCGGGACGGTGACCCAGCCGCACTGGATGGGCTTGTCGAAGCCCCAGCCGGCCGGGCAGTCGCCCCAGTCGACGCCCGCCTTGGCGGCACGCTGGGCGGCGATCTGGACACCGCGCGCCTCGGACGTGCTGGTGGTGCTGGTGCTGCGGCCCTCGGCGCCGGCGGCCGGCGCGGCCAGCGCGCCGGCCATCAAGGTGCCCGCTATGAGAGTGCCGGCGGAGCCGAGCGCTGCTGTACGTCTCAAGTGGTGCCTCCCCCTGTGAGTGTTGTGGCGTACGTGACGCCAGTGGTCATGGGTCCGTACGGGTACGGGCGAATCCTGTCGTCTGGAGGGTCCTGGGCGACAGGCTGTACCGGCGTTCTTTACCAATCCCATAACCGGAGACCCGTGTCCCGCTGAGCGGTGCAGTTGGCCGTCACCCAAATGTCTGAAGTGCCCGGTCCAGTACGCGCCGCAGCCTCAGCCCGTCGTCCGCCACCGCCGTGACCAGCACGGCGGGTCCTGCGAGCGGCGTGAGCACCGCGTTGTCGCCCAGAAGGGCCGTTTCGCGCGGATGGTGCTCGAAATCCGGGTCCACGACAAGCAGTTGGCCGACGGCCCGGAACCCGCCGAGCACCGCTCCGCCGTCCCACCCGCCGGGCGCCCCCCGGCCGTACGCCAGTTCCTGGTCCAGCAGCGGGCGGCCGGCCCGGTGGACGGTGAGACGGGTGGTCAGCGTGCCGGGCTCCTCGCCGTACCGGCCGAGGATCTGCTCCTCGCGCAGTACCAGGCGGGCCGACGCGGCGAGCCGCACGCGGGTGGTCACGCGCAGGTCGCTGCCGCGCGCCGAGACGAGCGGCTCCGGCAGCCAGCGCAGGCACGCGCCGGCTCCGGCCGTGAGCCGCACGTCGTAGCGGGCGTGTCCGCCGCCGCGCCCGGGCAGGGCGACCGTGGCCGCGGCCGCGTCCACGGTGAGCTCGGCCCCGTCGCCCACCACGGCCTCGACGGCGAGCCGGTCCCCGCCCAGCGGCGCGCTCATCGCGCCGACGACGGTGACCCGGGCGCCGCCGGCCGCACCGCGCGTGCGGCGCAGGGCCAGCGGGCCGTCGCTCTCCAGCACGGGCAGCCGGGTGCCGCCGAGGCCGTCGGGGACGGCGCTGATCCTGGCCGTCGCCGCGATGCCCGCCGGCGCCGCGGTGCCCGCCGGCGCCGCGGTGCCCGCCGGTGCCGCGGTGCCCGCCGGCGCCGCGGTGCGGGCCTGCGCCGCGATGGTCACGCGGACCAGGCGGCGAGCCGCGCGCGTACCCAGTCGGCGACCGGCCGCACGCCGTCGCCGGAGGTCAGCGAGGTGAAGGCGACGGGGAGTTCACCGCGCTGCGCCGCGGCGTCCCTCGCCATGCGGCCGAGGTCGGAGCCGACGTACGGGGCGAGGTCGGTCTTGTTGACGACCAGCAGGTCGGCCGTCGTGACGCCCGGGCCGCCCTTGCGCGGGATGTCGTCGCCGCCCGCCACGTCGATGACGAACACCTGCGCGTCGACCAGCCCCTTGGAGAACGTGGCGGTGAGGTTGTCGCCGCCCGACTCGACGAGGATGAGGTCGAGCGGTCCGACGGCGTCCTCCAGGTCCTCGACCGCTTCGAGGTTGGCGGAGATGTCGTCGCGGATGGCGGTGTGCGGGCAGGCTCCCGTCTCGACGGCCTGGATCCGCTCGGGCGGCAGGACGGCGTTGCGCAGCAGGAACTCGGCGTCCTCGCGCGTGTAGATGTCGTTGGTGACGACGGCGATGGACAACTCGTCGCGCAGCGCGCGGCACAGGGCCGCCACCGTCGCGGTCTTCCCCGAGCCGACCGGTCCGCCGAGCCCGATGCGCAGGGCGCGCCGGGTGCCGTCGGGGCGGGCGGCGTCGGCGCCGACCGCCGTGGCCCTGTCGTGTGTGTGGTCGAGGTGCATGATGTGCGGCTCCTAGGCGGTGTTACGAGGCGAAGAGGCGTACGGGCCAGGCCGCGTGCGCCTCCGCCGTGATGTCGAGCAGCGGCGCGGACGCCGCGGGAAGCGCGTCGGCGCCCTCGGTCAGGGCCCGGCCGGCGGCCTCGGCCGCGCGCCGCGCGACCTGGTCGAGTTCCGGGGCGAGGCGCGCCAGGACGGCGGTGGCCTCGAAGGGGTCGAGGCCGAGCAGCCGTACGACGGCGGTGGCCGGCCCGCCGACGCTCTCGTACGCGGCGCAGTGCGCGGCGTCCCCGGGCGTGAGACCCGCCGCTCGGGCGGTCACGCCGAGCACGACGGGCTGGTGCGCGCCGCGCGGGCGCGCGGCGGCGAGCGCGTCTAGAGCGTCGCACGGCCAGGTGGCGCGGGCGGCGCGCATCAGTTGCCGGCCGAGCTTGCGCGCGGTCGCCCGCAGGGCGGGTGACGGCGTGCGGGCGTCGGCGGCCTCGTCGAGCGCCAGCGCGTCCACACCGGCGGCCGCCGCGGCGGCGAGCGCCGCCGAGGTCAGTCCGGTGGTGTGCAGACGGCCCCGGCAGAAGGCGGCCAGGTCCGCGGCGTCGCGGATCCGGCCGGCCGAGACCGCGGCCTCGGCGCCTCCGGAGTGGGCGTGGCCCCCGGCGGGGAACCGCCCGTCCGCGAGGACGAGGAGGGCGGCCCGCGCCGCCCCGGGGTGCGTACCGTACGTGGAGGTGTCCATGGTCAGAAGAGGAAATAACGCTGCGCCATGGGCAGTTCGGCGGCGGGGGCGGGTTCCACCGCGTCGCCGTCGATCGTGACCGTGAAGGTGTCGGGGTCGACTTCGACACGCGGCAGGGCGTCGTTCTCGCGCATGTCGGCCTTGGTGACCCGGCGCGTGTTGCCGATGGGGACGAACCGCTTGCCGAGGCCGAGGCGTTCGGGCAGCCCGTCCTCGATCGCCGCCGGGGCCACGAAGTTGAACGAGTTGGCGGCGGGCGCCCTGCCGAGCGCACCGAACATCGGCCGGGGCAGCACCGGTTGCGGGGTGGGGATGGACGCGTTGGCGTCGCCCATCTGCGCGTACGCGATCTGGCCGCCCTTGATGACGAGCTGCGGCTTGACGCCGAAGAAGGCCGGGTCCCACAGCACGAGGTCGGCCAGCTTCCCACTCTCCACCGAGCCGATCTCGTGGTCGAGGCCCTGCGCGACGGCCGGGTTGATCGTGTACTTGGCGACATAGCGACGCGCGCGGTGGTTGTCGGCGCGCCCGTCGCCCGGCAGGGAGCCGCGGCGCCGCTTCATGACGTGCGCGGTCTGCCAGGTGCGCAGCGCGACCTCGCCGACACGGCCCATCGCCTGCGAGTCGGAGGAGATGATCGAGATGGCGCCGAGGTCGTGCAGGATGTCCTCGGCCGCGATGGTGGAGGGCCGGATGCGGGACTCCGCGAAGGCGAGGTCCTCCGGCACGGCGGGGTTGAGGTGGTGGCAGACCATCAGCATGTCGAGGTGTTCCTCGATGGTGTTGACGGTGTGCGGCCGGGTCGGGTTGGTGGAGCTGGGCAGGACGTGCGGCTCGGAGACGACCGTGATGATGTCCGGGGCGTGCCCTCCGCCGGCTCCCTCGGTGTGGTACGCGTGGATGGTGCGGCCGGCGATGGCGGCGAGGGTGTCCCCGACGAATCCGGCCTCGTTCAGCGTGTCGGTGTGGATGGCGAGCTGTGCGCCGGTCTCCTCGCACACGCCGAGGCAGGCGTCGATGACGGCGGGGGTGGCCCCCCAGTCCTCGTGGATCTTGAATCCGAGTGCGCCGCCCCGCAGTTGGGCGTGCATCGCGTCGCGGGACATCGTGTTGCCCTTGCCCAGCAGGCCGATGTTGACCGGGTAGTGCTCGAGCGATGCGAACATCCGGGCCAGGTGCCAGCCGCCGGGCGTGACCGTGGTGGCCTTCGTGCCCTCGGCGGGTCCGGTGCCGCCGCCGACGAGCGTGGTGATCCCGGAGGACAGGGCCTGCTCGACGACGGTCGGCGAGATGAAGTGGACGTGCGCGTCGATGGTGCCGGCCGTGAGGATCTTGCCGTTGCCGGCGATGATCTCGGTCTCGGGGCCGATGACGAGGTCGGGGTGCACGCCGTCCATGGTGTCCGGGTTGCCGGCCTTGCCGATGCCGGTGATCCGCCCGTCCCGCAGCCCCACGTCGGCCTTCACGACGCCCCAGTGGTCGAGGATCACCGCGCCGGTGACGACGGTGTCGGGCGCGCCCTCGGCCCGGGTCGTACGGGCCTGGCCCATGGACTCGCGGATGACCTTCCCGCCGCCGAACACCGCCTCGTCGCCGGCGCGTCCGGGCCCGCCGCAGCGGTCCTCCTCGATCTCGACGAGCAGGTCGGTGTCGGCGAGGCGGATGCGATCGCCGGTGGTCGGGCCGAACAGGTCGGCGTACACGGGGCGCGAAAGCTCAGGCATCGAGGGGGCCTCCGGTCTCCCCGCGCAGACCGGCGACGACGCGCCTGCCCCCGACGGGGACGAGTTCGACGTCGACGGGGATGCCGGGCTCGAAGCGCACGGCGGTGCCCGCGGCGATGTTCAGCCGCAGGCCGCGGGCGGCGGCGCGGTCGAAGTCGAGGCCGGGGTTGGCCTCGGCGAAGTGGTAGTGGGAGCCGACCTGGACCGGCCGGTCGGCCGCGTTCAGGACGGTGAGGCGGGTGACGGCGAGGCCCGCGTTGAGGGCGACGGGTTCGTCGGCGTACAGGATCTCTCCGGGGATCATCGGCCGCGTCTCCCCGTCAGGCGATCGGTTCGTGGACGGTGACGAGCTTGGTGCCGTCCGGGAAGGTCGCCTCGACCTGCACGTCGTGGATCATCTCGGGGATGCCCTCCATGACGTCGTCACGGGTGAGCACCCGGCGGCCCGACGACATGAGTTCGGCGACGCTGCGGCCGTCGCGGGCGCCCTCGAGGATGTGCGAGGTGATCAGGGCCACCGACTCCGGGTGATTGAGCTTCACGCCGCGCGCGCGGCGCTTCTCCGCCACGTCCGCCGCCACATGGATGAGCAGTCGTTCCTGCTCGTGCGGGGTCAGTTGCACGCGTGCTACCTCCAGTCCAGCCGCCCGGCCTCCCGGACGGGGGCAGGCGGATCCAACGCGCCGACGAGGCCGAGGACGGATGCGGAACCGCCGCGTCCACCTCGGGCGCAGCGGGACCCTATCCAACTTCAACACTCTGTTGACCTGCGTTTTCTGGCCGCACGGCCAGGCATTGCACGTTAGAGCGGAAGTTTTTCCAACGCGTTAACTGGCGCTTTGCACGGCCATGGACATTCACCCGCGCGGACCCGCGCCGCGCCCGCGGGAACGGGGCCCGGCCGTATACGGGCGCGCCGGGACCTCTCCTGCCACCGCGTCAGTTCTCGGGGGTCTCGCCCCGGTGCTCGGCTGCGATGCCGAAGCGGCGCCGTTCGCCGGGAGCGGACGTGGCCGGGCCGATCCGGGAGACGGAACTGATCACCGGCTCGTCCGCGGCCTCCGCATCACCCTCCAGTCGCGCCAGGTCAGCGGCGGAGACCAGGGCCACCAGCGGCTTCCCGTGCCGGGTCACGACCACGCGTTCGCCGCCGTAGACGACGCGGTTGATCAGCTCCGCCAGTTCTGCCCGGGCTTGCGTCACCGGAATCTCGTACGCCATGCTCCCCATAGTACGAGCTGTACGTCCTGTACATTTTTTACAGAAACTCGGAGGCATCGCCATGCACTGGCACATCCGCACCGCCCGCTATGTACTCCCCCAGTTCACCGAGCGCACCAGCACGGGCAGCCGCACGGTCGATCCGTACGCGAAGCTGCTCGACGAGCGGATCGTCTTCCTGGGGACGGCCGTCGACGACACGGCGGCCAACGACGTGACGGCGCAGTTCATGCACCTCGAACACGCCGCTCCCGACCGGGACATCTCGCTCTACATCAACTCCCCCGGCGGATCGCACACCGCGATGTCCGCGATCTACGACACGATCCAGTTCGTCGCCTGCGACGTCGAGACAATCTGTCTGGGCCAGGCCGCCGCCTCGGCCGCTCTGCTCCTCGCGGCGGGCACCCCGGGCAAGCGCCTCGCTCTGCCGGGCGCCCGGGTGCTGCTCAGTCAGCCCTCCGTCGACGAGCCGGTGTACGGCCGGCCCTCCGACCTCGAGATCGAGGCGCGGGAGCTGACGCGCATGCGGGAGCTGCTCACCGAACTCCTCGCGCGTCACACCGGTCAGAGCGCCGAGCGCGTCGGCCGGGACATCGAGCGGGACACGGTGTTCACGGCCGAAGCGGCGGCGGCGTACGGGCTGGTGGACCACGTCGTCCCGAGCCGCAAGTCCTCCCTCGCGCCCGCGGAGCCGAGGTGAACCCGGGCATGCTGCCGCCCGAGCCGCCGCCGCTGCCCGCGCTGACGCGCGCCGTGTGCGACTTCGTCGACCGCTACCTGGAGGTCCTCGATCTGCTGGGCAGGGTCAACCCGGCACACGGCCCGGACACCTACGGCGCCCTGCGGGCCGCGCAGGCCCTCGCCGGGAAGGCCGCCGGCCTGCGGGACGCCCTCGCCCTGATGCACGAACGGGGCGAGAGCCGCCTGCACGCGACCACGCTCACACGGGCGCTTAAGGTGCTCGACGGAGAGCGCAGGGCACGCCGCGTCACCCTTCCGCCCACTGCGGCGAGTTGAGGCACGCCCGACCGCATACCCCATTGGCGTACGAGAAAGGCTCATCCGAACGGGGTAGGAAATACCCGATCAGCGGTACGCCCCAACTTGCGCGACACGCCTACGCGTCGAGCGGAATGACCCGTTCCGCCGCTGGTACGAGGCTCGCCGGGCACCCGCGCCGTCCGGCGTGAATCCGCCTGTCCACCCGAACGGGTCATCGGTGAGGAGCCTCACAAAACGCCGTTTCGGCTCGGAAATCCGGTGGTTCATGAGTCAAGATCCCTGGGACGACAAGCCCCCGCCACCGCGGCGGGGCGGTCCGGGCGGACGCCGAGTCCTGCCGCTGTCCCGGATGACTGGTCGACAGGAGTGCATCGGCAGGAGTGGAGGACCCAAGCAGTACGGGGTGACCGGAGACGGTCGTCCCTCGGGGTGAAGCCGCATCACGTGGCCGGGCATCTTCGCCTGTCCGAACCCGACAGGTCATCCTTCACAGGCGGCTGACGAAGGGTTGCGCATGACCGCGCACAAGAATGTTCCGTCCGTGCTGTCCCGGGCGGGAGCCGCATCGGCTCTCACCCTCGCCGCCATCGGCGGCACGATGCTGGCGCCGGGGGCCGTCCCCGAGGCACACGCCGCGTCGCACCTGACGAAGGCGCTCGATGTCGCCGCGTCGAAGAAGGGCGCTCCGTACAAGTACGGGGCGGCGGGTCCGAGCCGGTTCGACTGCTCCGGGCTGACGCTCTACTCGTACAAGAAGGCCGGCAAGAAGCTGCCGCGCACCGCCCAGTCCCAGTACAACAAGACCCGTCACATCTCCGCCTCGAGCCGCAAGCGCGGAGACCTGGTCTTCTTCCACTCGGGCCCGAGCGTCTACCACGTGGGCATCTACGCGGGGAAGGGCAAGATCTGGCACTCCCCCAAGTCCGGCTCCGTGGTCAGGCTGGAGAAGATCTGGTCCAAGAGCGTCTGGTACGGCCGGGTGCGCTGACCTTTCCGGCCGACTGTCGGTCCTGGCAGATACGTCCGCGACCAGGACCTTCCCGCCTCGGCGCGCGCACGGTCGGCGACCAGCGCGTCGAGGACGGTCCGGGCCGTCGTGGCCGGCCCCGGGGGCAACGAGTTCTGTGCGGAGCGCGGTGCCGAGGAGCGGTGGCATGTCCGACCCCGTCCGAACGCGGGGCGGGGGCGGGCGGCGTGCCGGATGCCGCCGGGGCGGTCGCCGGGACGTCGGGGTTCGCGTTCCCGATGCACGTCGGGACGGTCGTTCCGGGACCGGCCTCCGTGGGCCGGCGTCCTCGGCTACGGGCCGACGGGCTGCTGTACGGGGGCGGTCCACGGCAGTTCGATCCACACGGTCTTGCCCCCCTCCCGGGTGGGCTGGACCGAGACCCGTCCGCCGCACTCGGCGGTGAGGGACCGGATGATCACTATGCCGCGCCCGTTGTCCTGCTGGACGGCGGCGGGAAGCCGCCGGGGCCAGCGGGGGTGACTGTCGGTCACTCCGATGCGCAGCTGCTCGCACCGGTCGAGCCGTACGTCGACGGTGAAGGTCGGCGACTGGCCGAAGGTGTGCTGCACGGCGTTGGTGGCCAGCTCCGAAACGATCAGCCGTACGGTTTCGGCGGCGTCGGATCCCGGCGTCATGCCCCACTCGCCGAGGATGCGCGCGACGTATCTCCTCGCGGCGGAGACCGAGGCTGGCTCGCTCGGCAGAGTGACGGATGCTTCCTGGTGGTCTGCCATGGCGACGCTGTCCCTTTCCCACCGGGGCCGGACTCCGACTCGTAGCGGATGAACTTCGAGGACGGCCTCGGACTGTGCTTCGCGCCAGAGTGCCATTCACGGTGTCGCAGCAGGGCGTGATCCCCCGAGATGTGCATATATCTGTCGCTCGAAGCGGTGAAATCTGGCAGGTGAGCCCCCGCGCGGACTTCCACCGGCGCATCCTGGCCCGTTGGGAGGAATGGGAAGGAGGCGGACATGCGGCACAGTCCCGCGGTGCGTCGGCGCAAGCTCGGGGAGGAACTGCGCAGGCTGCGCGACAGGGCGGGGCTGACCAGTCCCCAGGCCGCCCGCCTGGTCGGGTGGCACCAGTCGAAGGTGAGCAGGATCGAGACCGGGCGCAGCACGGTGAAGCCGTCCGACGTGACCCGGCTGCTCGACGTGTACGGAGTGACGGACCCCCGGCTGCGGGAGCTCGTCGACGCGCTGACCGGCCCGTCGGCCGACGCGGGCGGGAAGCACTGGTGGCACGCGTACCGCGGGTTGCTGCCGCCCCAGTACCGCGACCTGATCAGCCTGGAGTCGCAGGCGGGTGCGGCGCGCACGCTGGAGACCGCCGTGGTGCCCGGGCTGCTCCAGACGCCGGACTACGCGCGGGAGGTGACCCGGGCGGCGCTGGCGGGGATGCCGGCGGCGAAGGTGGATGCGCTGGTCGAAGTGCGGACGGCCCGCCAGGAGGTGCTGGGCGCCGCGAGACCGCTGGAGCTGAGCGCGGTGCTGGACGAGGCCGTGCTGCACCGGTCCGTGGGCGGCCGGCAGGTCATGAAACAGCAGTTGGGGCGGCTGCTGGAGGCGGGGGAACTGCCCCACGTCCGTCTGCAGGTACTGCCGTACGCGTCCGGAGCCCACGTTGGGCTCACGGGTTCTTTCATTATCTTCTCCTTTCCGAACATGGCTGATCTGGATGTGGTCGTTATCGACCACTTGACGAGTAGCCTCTATCTCGAACGGAAAGAAGACCTCAAGGCGTACGACGCCGCGTTCAACGCGCTTCAGGCACAGGCCCTTTCACCCGAGGAATCATCCGCTCTCATCGCCCGCATCGGTGATGCCCGGTAGGGAGGCACCATGTCCGAACCCCTCGCGCACGTCCCGTCCAGCACGTCCCTGAGCGGAGCCCGGTGGCGGCGCAGCAGCCGCAGCACCGGGATGAACAACTGCGTCGAGACGGCCCGCCTCGACGACGGCCTGCTGGCCGTACGCGATTCCAAGCACGTCGCACGGCCCGCCCTCCTCTTCGCGGCGGAGACGTGGACGTCGTTCCTCTCCGCCGTGCGCGACGAGGCGCTCGGGGAGGGCGGCCGGCCGTAGGGCGGCCGGCGTCGAGCGGCCCGGCGTTCAGAACGCGGCGGCGGGAGCGGTCCGCACGACCGTGGCCACCGCCGCCCCGACCTGCGCGTCCGTCAGATCCGCGCGTGCGGTGAGCCGGAGCCGGGAGATCCCGTCCGGCACCGACGGCGGGCGGAAACAGCCCACGACCAGGCCGGCCGCCCGGCAGTCGGCCGCCCACCGCAGCGCCTGCGCGGGCGAGGGCGCCAGGACCGACACCACGGCCGCGTCCGGGCGTACGGCGGACAGTCCCGCGTCCGTCAGCCCCCGGTGCAGCGAAGCGGCGACCGTCCGCGCCCGCCCGGCCAGTTCCGGCTCGCCGCGCAGCAGCCGGACGCTCGCCAGCGCGGCGCCCGCGGCGGCCGGTGCGAGACCGGTGTCGAAGATGAACGTACGGGCCGTGTTGACCAGGTGGTCGACGACCCGGGCCGGGCCGAGCACCGCTCCGCCCTGGCTGCCGAGCGACTTCGACAGGGTGAGCGTGGCCACGACGCCGTCCGCGCCCGCCAGGCCCGCCGCGTCCAGCGCTCCCCTGCCTCCCTCGCCGAGGACGCCGAGACCGTGGGCGTCGTCGACCAGCAGGCCCGCGCCGTGCGCACGGCAGGCGGCGGCGAGTGCGGGAAGGGGCGCCGCGTCGCCGTCCACCGAGAACACCGAGTCGGTGACGGCCAGGGCGCGGCCGCCGTGCGCGTCGAGCGCCTTGCGCACGGCGTCGGGGTCCGCGTGCGGCACGACGGCGGTGGTGGCGCGCGCGAGCCGGCAGCCGTCGACGATCGAGGCGTGGTTGAGCGCGTCCGAGACGATGAGCGAGCCGTGGCCGCCGAGGGAGGTGAGCGCGGCGAGGTTGGCGGCGTAACCGGAGGAGAGGACGAGGGCCGCCTCGAAGCCGCAGAAATCGGCCAATTCCCGCTCAAGTTCGGCGTGCAGCTCGGTACTGCCCGTGACCAGCCGCGATCCGGTGGCCCCGGCGCCCCAGCGGCGGGCGGCCTCCGCGGCGGCGGCGGTGACCTCGGGCCGGTGCGCCAGCCCGAGGTAGTCGTTGCTCGCGAGGTCGAGCTGGGCGGACTCGGCGGGGCGCGGGCGCAGGGTTCTGACGAGCCCGGCCTTCGCGCGTACCGCCGCCTGCTCGTCGATCCAGTCGAACGGTCCCTGGGGCATGGAAGAGTCCCTTTTGTAGGCAGCCCACAGACACTAGCCGGGCCCGCGCGAGGTCAGGGTGTGGCGATACCCACACCTCATGAGGCCGCTCTTGTGCGGTTCCTCCTTGGCCGCAGGCGGTGCCGTAGGCCAGGATCGGCACCATGGACCTGCTGAACACGCTGGTGGAGAAGGGGCTGCGGCGCGAGCTGCCGACCCGCGAAGAAGCGCTCGCCGTGCTGGCGACCTCCGACGACGAGCTGCTCGATGTGGTGGCCGCGGCCGGAAAGGTACGCCGCCAGTGGTTCGGACGGCGGGTGAAACTCAACTATCTGGTCAACCTCAAGTCGGGCCTGTGCCCCGAGGACTGTTCGTACTGTTCGCAGCGGCTCGGCTCGAAGGCCGAGATCCTGAAGTACACCTGGCTGAAGCCGGACGAGGCGTCCAAGGCGGCGGCCGCCGGAGTCGCGGGCGGGGCGAAGCGGGTGTGCCTGGTCGCGAGCGGGCGCGGACCGACGGACAAGGACGTCGACCGCGTCTCCAAGACGATCGAGGCGATCAAGGACCAGAACGAGGACGTCGAGGTCTGCGCCTGCCTCGGGCTGCTGTCGGACGGGCAGGCCGAGCGGCTGCGGGCGGCGGGCGCCGACGCGTACAACCACAACCTGAACACCTCCGAGTCGACGTACGGGGCCATCACCACCACCCACACCTACGCCGACCGTGTGGAGACGGTCCAGCAGGCGCAGGCGGCGGGCATGTCCGCCTGCTCGGGCCTGATCGCGGGCATGGGCGAGAGCGACGCGGACCTCGTGGACGTGGTCTTCGCACTGCGCGAACTCGACCCCGACTCGGTGCCGGTGAACTTCCTGATCCCGTTCGAGGGGACGCCGCTCGCCAAGGAGTGGAACCTGACGCCGCAGCGCGCCCTGCGCATCCTGGCGATGGTGCGGTTCGTCTGCCCGGACGTGGAGGTACGGCTCGCGGGCGGGCGCGAGGTGCACCTGCGGACGATGCAGCCGCTGGCGCTTCACCTGGTCAACTCGATCTTCCTCGGCGACTACCTGACCAGTGAGGGCCAGGCCGGCCAGGCCGACCTGGAGATGATCGCGGACGCCGGCTTCGAGGTGGAGGGGGCGGGCACGACGACGCTCCCGGAGCACCGCGGCGGTGGCGGCTGCGCCTCGGCGTGCGGCGGGCACGGCGAGAAGGACGGCGATGAGCACGCCGGTGGCGGCTGTGCCTCGGTGTGCGGCGAGCCGGCCGCCGACGAGCCGGCGGCGGAGGCCCCGGAGATCCCGGCCGCCCGTACGGACCTGGTGTCCGTGCGCCGGAGGGGCGCCGGAACGGACCTCGCGCCCAATGCCTGAGCCGCTGTCCCCGGCCGAGCTGCTGCGGCTCGACCGGGAGCACGTCTGGCACCCGTACGGTCCGATGCCGGGCCGCGCGGAGCCGCTGCTGGTGGAGTCCGCGTCCGGGGTACGGCTGCGCCTGGCCCGGCCGGCCCACGGGCAGGACGAGCTGATCGACGGCATGTCGTCGTGGTGGTCGGCGGTCCACGGCTACAACCACCCCGTCCTCAACGAGGCGGCGCGCGGCCAGCTCGACCGGATGAGCCATGTGATGTTCGGCGGGCTCACGCACGAGCCGGCCGTGCGCCTGGCCGCGAAGCTGGTGGAGATCACGCCGGAGCCGCTGCGGCACGTGTTCCTGGCCGACTCCGGTTCGGTGTCGGTCGAGGTCGCGGTCAAGATGTGCCTCCAGTACTGGCGGTCGGTGGGCCGGCCGGGCAAGCAGCGCCTGCTGACCTGGCGCGGCGGTTACCACGGGGACACCTGGCAGCCGATGGCGGTGTGCGACCCCCAGGGCGGCATGCACGAGCTGTGGCAGGGGGTGCTGCCGCGCCAGGTCTTCGCGGACGCGCCGCCTGCGGAGTACGACGCGGCGTACGCCGATCACCTGCGCGCGCTGATCGCCCGCCACGCGGACGAACTGGCCGCCGTGATCGTGGAACCGGTGGTGCAGGGCGCGGGCGGGATGCGGTTCCATTCGCCCGCGTACCTGCGGGTGCTGCGGGAGGCGTGCGACGAGCACGGCGTCCTGCTGATCTTCGACGAGATCGCGACGGGCTTCGGCCGTACGGGCGCCCTCTTCGCCGCGGAGCACGCGTCGGTCTCGCCCGACGTCCTGTGCCTCGGCAAGGCGCTGACCGGCGGCTACCTGACGATGGCGGCGACGTTGTGCACGTCCGAGGTGGCCGACGGGATCTCGCGCGGCGCACTGCCGGTCCTGGCCCACGGCCCGACGTTCATGGGCAACCCGCTGGCGTCGGCGGTGGCCTGCGCCTCGATCGAGCTGCTGCTCGGCCAGGACTGGGTGAGCGAGGTCAAGCGGATCGAGGCGGGGCTGGGCGACGGTCTGGCCGAGGTGGCGCAGCTGCCGGGCGTCCGCGACGTACGCGTGCTGGGCGCGATCGGGGTCGTGCAGCTGGCGCGCCCGCTGGACGAGAAGGGCATGGCGGCGGCGACGGAGGCGGCGGTCCGCGAGGGCGTGTGGCTGCGCCCGTTCCGCGACCTGATCTACACGATGCCGCCGTACGTCACCGACGACGCCGACCTGGGCCGCGTCTGCGCGGCCGTGCGGGCGGCGGCGACCGCCGGCGCCTAGCGGGTCCTTCTCCGGCCCGCCCTTTGGGGGCGACGTGCCTCCGGGGCGGGCGGGAGAAGCCCCCCGCGTACGGACACGACGCGTACCCGGCACGACAGGAATCCGTACCCCTACCGCAGGAGCAGACCGCATGGCCGTCATCGTCGTCAGTGGCACCGGCACCGAGATCGGCAAGACCGTCGTGACGGCAGCGGTCGCGGCCGTCGCCCGGGCGCAGGGCCGTACCGTCGCCGTGCTCAAGCCGGCCCAGACCGGTCTCGCTCCGGGAGAGCCGGGGGACGCGGAGGAGGTCGTACGGCTCGCGGGCGACGGCGTCACGGGGGTCGAACTGGCGCGGTTCCCTGAGCCGCTGGCGCCGGACACCGCCGCCCGGCGCGCGGGGCTGCCCCCTGTGCGGCCGCACGACGTCGCCGCCGCGGCGACGGAACTGGCCGAGAAGTACGACCTCGTGCTCGTCGAGGGCGCCGGCGGACTCCTCGTCCGCTTCGACGGCGACGGCGCCACCCTCGCCGACGCCGCGCGTCTCCTCGGCGCTCCGGTGCTGGTGGTCACGCCCGCCGGGCTCGGCACGCTCAACTCGACGGCGCTGACCGCCGAGGCCCTGCGCGCCCGGGGCATCGACATGCTCGGGGTCGTCATCGGCAGCTGGCCCGGCAGCCCGGGCCTCGCCGAGCGCTGCAACGTGGCCGATCTGCCGGTGGCGGCCGGCGGGGCTCCCCTGCTCGGCGCCGTCCCCGAGGGCGCGGGCGCCCTCGACCCCGCCGACTTCCGCCGTGCGGCCACCCGTTGGCTCGCACCGGCGCTCGGCGGGACCTGGACTCCGTGAAGCCGTAGGGTCGTCGTCATGCGAGCACGTATCGACGAGATCGTCTTCGACTGCGCGGAACCCGCCGTACTGGTCCGCTTCTGGGCCGCCCTGCTGGGCGGCGAACCGGTCGACCGGAGCCCGGACTGGTCCTACGTCGACCCGCCGGAATGGACCCGCGTCGCCTTCCAGCGCGTACCCGAGGGGAAGGCGGCCAAGAACCGGCTGCATCTCGACCTCGACGCGGGCGACATCTCCGCGGCGACGGCCGAGGCGGAGCGGCTCGGCGCGACCAGGACCGGCCGCATCGTGGAGGACACACACGGCTCCTTCCAGGTGCTCCTCGACCCGGAAGGCAACGAGTTCTGCTTCGTGCGCGCCGTGAGCCGCCCGGCGGGGTAGGTATCGCGGTACGTACGCACACCGGAGGAGGGTCCGCGATGCCCGAACGCCGCAGCAGGGTTCCCCGGGACGCCGTGCACCACCCGCTCTTCGCCCGCTTCTACGCCCGCTTGAGTGTGGCGGCCGACCTGAGAGGCGGGGTGGCCGCGTACCGCGACGAGCTGCTCGCCGGGCTCTCGGGCCGGGTCGTCGAGATCGGCGCGGGCAACGGGCTGAACTTCGCGCACTATCCGTCGGCCGTCTCGGAGGTCGTGGCCATCGAACCGGAGCGCGGCCTGCGCCGGCTGGCGCTGAGGGCGGCGGTGGACGCCGGTGTCCCGGTGGACGTGGTGCCGGGTGCGGCGGAGGCGCTGCCGGTGAAGAGCGAGGCGTTCGACGCGGCGGTCGTCTCCCTGGTGCTGTGCAGCGTGCGGGACGTGCCGCGCGCCCTGGCCGAGATCAGGCGCGTCCTGCGGCCCGGCGGTGAGCTGCGCTTCTTCGAGCACGGCCGGGGCGGGGGCCGGGCCATGGTGACGGCCCAGCGGGCACTGGACAAGACCGTGTGGCCGGTGCTCTTCGGCGGGTGCCACACCGCGCGCGACCCGCTCGCGGGCATCACGGCGGCGGGGTTCGACCTCGGCGCGTACCGGCGGCTCACCGTGCCGGAGAAGGGCCCGCGCCTGCCGTCGTCCTTCTGCGTGCTGGGGGTGGCGCACCGGCCGCGTGTCGAGGGGTGATGGGGCGGGGCTCGCGGCTGGATGGGGGCGTGGTGCGGTCCGCCTGTTGCGATGGGCCGGGCACGGTGCTGTGCGGTCCGCCTGTTGCGATGGGCCGAGGCACGGTGCTGTGCGGTTCGCCCCGTCAGAGGCTCCACTGACGCAGCTCGTCCGCGATCGCGTGGACGTCCGCCTTGCCCTCCTTCACGAGTCGCGCCAGGTCACGCACCTGCTCCGGCGAGGTCACGACCTTCAGCCCGCAGGCGACGAGGTAGCCGTACGCCACCGCCGAGGCGAACATCGCGTTCGAACGCTCAAGAGCCGGCACGTGCAGGAGCAACTGGAGCAGCGCGGCGGCGCGGGCGGGCGGATCGCTGTAGACGGGGATGCCGAATATCTCGGCCTCGTGCCGGGCGACGGCGGCGACGAGCGCGCCCCAGTCGACGACCTGCGGGTCGCCCGGGGTCTTGTGTTCGGCGATCATGAGAAGCCAGGCGAGATCGATCCTGAGACTCAACGCTTGCCTTCGCGCTCCGTGCCGAACTCCTCCGCGAAGACCGACTCGTACTGCTTCATGAAGTCGGACGCGGCCTCGACGAACGTACGCCCCACCTCCCCGGCGTCCTGCCGGACCAGCTCCTCGATGTAGCGGTTCACGCTCATGCCCCGCTGGAGCGCGCGCTGTCGCGCCGCCTCCGCGGTGGACTCGTCCACGCGTACGTTCAGCTGAGTCTTTGCCACACCACCAAGCTAGCGCGGCAGCGCTAGCACCGGCAAGAGGAGCGGGGAACGGGCTCGACGCCCCGGGGCGGGAGGTGGTGGGATGCCCCGCATGGATGATCTTCGGATACGGGCCGCGACGCCCGACGACCTCGACGCGGTGCTGGCCTTCTGGAAGGACGCCGCCGAGGGCACGAGTATCAGCGACGACCGCGCGGGGGTGGAGCGGCTCGTCGCCCGGGACCCGAACGCGCTGCTGTTGGCGGAGCTGGCGGCGGACGGCGGCGGGAACGCCGAGCTCGTCGGCACGGTGATCGCGGGTTTCGACGGCTGGCGCTGCCATCTGTACCGGCTTGCAGTGCGTCCGGACCGCCGGCGGCTGGGCGTCGGCTCCGCGCTCCTCGCCGCGGCGGAGGAACGTTTCAGGGCGCTGGGCGGGCGGCGCGGCGACGCGATGGTGCTGACGGAGAACGAGCGGGCGCATCACGCCTGGCGGGCCGCCGGATACGCCCCCCAGCCGCAGTGGCGGCGATGGGTCAAACCGTTCGTGCGATGAACGCGGGCGGACCGAGCGGGCGGACGCCCTCGGCGGCGGCCTGCTCGGCCTCTACCATGGGCGGATCATTCACCCCAGCAGTCACCGCCAGCAGCCACCTCTTCCTCCGAAAGGTGTGAGCGTCCGCCCATGGGCGAGCCTCCCCGCAGTCGACGTCGCGCGTTCCTTCCCGCCCTGCCCGACCATGGGACGGAGGTGAACCGATGACCGAAGTGCTTCTGCTCGCCGTGGCCGTGCTGCTCTCGCTCGCCTGCGGAGCCTTCGTCGCGGCGGAGTTCTCGCTGACCACGGTCGAGCGCGGAGAGCTGGAACGCGCCGTGGAGCGCGGCGAGCGCGGGGCTGCCAGCGCCCTGAAGGCCGTACGCAGCCTCACGTTCCAGCTCTCCGGCGCCCAGCTCGGCATCACCGTGACCAACCTGCTCGTCGGCATGCTCGCCGAGCCTTCCATCGGCAAGCTGATCCAAGGGCCGCTCCAGGACCTCGGCCTGTCCCCCGCGACCTCGTCGTCGGTGGCGCTGGTCATCGGTACGGCGCTGTCCACCGTGGTGCTGATGGTCGTGGGCGAGCTGGTGCCGAAGAACTGGGCGATCTCCTCGCCGCTGGGCGTGGCGAAGGTCGTGGCCGCCCCGCAGCGGATCTTCAGCCTCGCCTTCCGCCCGCTGATCAGCCACCTCAACGGCTCCGCGAACCGGATCGTACGGCGCTTCGGGATGGAGCCGGCGGAGGAACTGGCGTCGGCCCGCAACCCTCAGGAACTGGTCGCCCTGGCGCGGCACTCCGCGCGGGAGGGAGCGCTGGAGGCCGACACGGCGGAGCTGTTCGTACGGACCCTGAACCTGGCCGAGCTGAGCGCGCAGAACGTGATGACACCGCGCGTGCAGGTCACCGCTCTCGACGTGCAGGCCACCGCGGAGGACGTCGCGAACGCGACGCGCGCCACCGGGCTGTCGCGCTTCCCCGTCTACCGGAACAGCCTCGACTCGGTCGTCGGCATCGCCCACATCAAGGACGTACTGACCGTGCCCGCCGAGCGAAGGCCGTCGCACCCCGTCTCGGCGCTGCTGCGCGATCCCCTGCTCGTACCCGAGTCGCTGACCGTGGACCGTCTCCTCGACCGGCTGTCGGGCAAGCAGACCATGGCCGTCGTCATCGACGAGTACGGCGGCACGGCGGGCGTCGTGACGCTGGAGGACATCGTCGAGGAGGTCGTCGGCGAGGTGCGCGACGAACACGATCCGCACGAGACGCCAGACCTCGCGCCTGCGGGTGAGGACGCCGACGGGCGGGAACTGTGGTCGGCGGACGGTGCGGCGCGGACCGACCAGTTGGAGCGGGTCGGACTGCGGGTGCACGAAGGTCCGTACGAGACGCTCGCCGGGCTGGTCGCGCACGAACTGGGCCGGATTCCGGCCGTCGGTGACCGCATCGAACTGGCCGGGTGGCGACTGGACGTGGTGGACGCGGCGGGGCGGCGCGCGGCCCGGGTGCTGATGCACGCGCCGCCGCCCGACGGATCGGCGGACGGATCGGCGGACGGTTCGGCGGACGGTTCGGCGAACGGCTCGGGCACGGCCGGCCGGCCGAGTGGTTCGGCCGGCGTGCGTGGTGACGGTCGTGGGCCGGGGGCCGGGGGGCGGTCCCAGTCGCGGACCCAGCCGCGGACCGAGTCGGGGCCTGAGTCGGGTTCTGGATCCGGGTCGGGTCGGGGGTCTGGGGCGGGGTCGGGGTCTGAGTCCGGGGCCGGGTCGGGCTCCGGGGCCGGGTCCGGGGCCGGCGAAGAGGAGGCCGGGCGATGACCGTGATCCAACTGCTCATCGGCCTGCTCACGCTGGTCGTCAACGCCTTCTTCGTCGGCGCGGAGTTCGCCCTGATCTCCGTACGCCGCAGCCAGATCGAGCCGGTCGCGGAGGAAGGGAACCGGCGGGCGCGCAGCGTCCTGTGGGGCCTGGAGCACGTCGCGGCGCTGCTCGCGGCGGCCCAGCTCGGCATCACGCTGTGCACCCTCGTACTCGGCGTGGTCGCCGAACCGGCCATCGCGCACCTGCTGGAACCGCTCTTCCACGCCGTCGGCGTGCCGGACGGCCTGACGCACGTGATCTCGTTCGTCATCGCGCTGGCGGCGGCGACGTATCTGCACATGCTGTTCGGTGAGATGGTGCCGAAGAACATCGCGCTGGCCGAGCCGGTCAGGATCGCGCTGCTGCTGGGACCGCCGCTGGTGGCGCTGGCCCGGGCGCTGCGACCGGTGATCTTCGCGATCAACGCGTTCGCCAACGGACTGCTCAAGCTGCTGCGCGTGGAGACCAGGAGCGAGGTCTCCGCGACGTTCACGGACGACGAACTGGCGCGGCTGGTCACGGACGCCGGCCATGCCGGTCTGCTCGACGACCGCGCGGCCGAGCGGCTCCACGACGCGCTCGAGCTGGGCCGGCGTCCGGTCGCGGACGTGGTCATGCCGGTGGAGCGGGTGGTGTTCGCCCAGATGGGAACGACGCCGGAGGATCTGGAGCGGTTGTCGGCCGAGTCGGGCTTCTCCCGGTTCCCGGTGCTGGAGGGCCTGCGGATCCTGGGCTACCTGCACGTCAAGGACGCGCTGGACGCCGCGCCGCGCAACGTGCCGTTCCCGGTCTCCGCGCTGCGGCCCATCGCGCGGGTGCGGGCGGCCACGCCGCTCGACGACGTACTGACGGCGATGCGGCGCAGCCGGACGCACCTGGCCGCGGTGCTGGGCGAGGACGGCGATCCGGCAGGGCTCGTCACCATGGAGGACGTGCTGCGCGAGCTGGTGGGGCGGCCGGACCAGAGGCAGTCCTAGCCCGGCGTCCCGCCCGGACGGGATACGATCGCTCCGCCATGGAACTGAATGCCACATACACCAGTCTCGTCGCGGTCGGCGACTCGTTCACCGAGGGAATGTCGGACGCCCTGCCCGACGGCTCGTACCGGGGCTGGGCGGATCTGCTCGCGGCACGCCTCGCCGCGAACACGCCCGGTTTCCACTACGCGAACCTGGCCGTGCGCGGCAAGCTGATCGGGCAGATCGTCACCGAGCAGGTGGATGTCGCGGCCGCGATGCAGGCGGACGTCGTGACGCTGGTGGGTGGGCTGAACGACACCCTCCGGCCGAAGGTCGACATGGGCCGGGTGTGCGGGCTCCTGGAAGAGGCGGCCGGGAAACTCGCACCCTCCTGCAAGCAGCTGGTGCTGATGCGCAGCCCCGGCCGCAACGGGCCGGTGATGGAACGCTTCCGGCCGCGCATGGAGCAGCTGTTCGAGTTCATCGACGGACTGGCGGCGCGGCACGGCGCGCTGGTGGTCGACCTGTACGGCGCACCCGTGCTCGCCGACCCGCGGATGTGGCACGTCGACCGGCTGCATCTGACGGCGGAGGGGCACCGGCGGGTCGCCGAGGCGGTGTGGCAGGCGCTCGGCCATGCCGCGCAGGAGGACTGGCAGGCCCCGCTGGCACCGGGCGTACTGCCGGGATGGGTGGCGCGGCGCGGCGCCGACCTGCGGTTCGCGCGCGAGCACCTGGTGCCGTGGATCGGACGGCGCGTGACGGGGCGCTCCTCGGGCGACGGGCGCCCGGCCAAACGGCCCGAACTGCTGCCGTACGAGGTTCCTCACCAGTAGCGCCTCTCGTAGCAAGCCACAAAGGGGACCGCGGCGCTGGCCTGCACAAACCGCCAGTAGAATCTGGTCACGTGACTGCTGCTCCTGCGAAGCCTCGCATCCCCAATGTCCTGGCCGGCCGCTACGCCTCCGCGCAACTCGCCGTCCTGTGGTCCCCCGAGCAGAAGGTGAGGCTGGAGCGCCAGCTGTGGCTCGCGGTGCTCCGTGCCCAGAAGGACCTCGGCATCGAGGTGCCCGACGAGGCCATCTCCGACTACGAGCGCGTGCTCGACCAGGTCGACCTCGCGTCGATCGCCGAGCGCGAGAAGGTCACGCGCCACGACGTGAAGGCGCGGATCGAGGAGTTCAACGCGCTCGCGGGACACGAGCAGGTCCACAAGGGCATGACCTCCCGCGACCTCACCGAGAACGTCGAGCAGCTGCAGATCCGGCTGTCGCTGGAGCTGATGCGCGACCGTACGGTCGCCGTTCTGGCCCGCCTCGGCAAGCTGTCCGGCGAGTACGCGGAACTCGTCATGGCGGGCCGCTCGCACAACGTCGCGGCCCAGGCCACGACGCTCGGCAAGCGCTTCGCGACGGCGGCCGACGAGCTGCTGGTGGCGTACGGGCGACTGGAAGAGCTGCTCGGCCGCTACCCGCTGCGTGGGATCAAGGGGCCGGTCGGCACGGCCCAGGACATGCTGGACCTGCTGGGCGGCGACGCCGCGAAGCTGGCGGACCTGGAGCAGCGGATCGCCGTCCACCTCGGCTTCTCGCAGGCCTTCACCTCGGTCGGCCAGGTCTACCCGCGTTCCCTCGACTACGAGGTCGTCACCGCGCTGGTGCAGTTGGCCGGTGCTCCTTCCTCCGTGGCCAAGACCATCCGGCTGATGGCCGGCCACGAGCTGGTGACCGAGGGCTTCAAGCCCGGCCAGGTCGGCTCGTCCGCGATGCCGCACAAGATGAACACCCGCTCCTGCGAGCGTGTGAACGGCCTCATGGTGATCCTGCGCGGCTACGCCTCGATGACGGGCGAGCTGGCGGGCGACCAGTGGAACGAGGGCGACGTCTCCTGTTCCGTGGTGCGCCGTGTCGCACTGCCCGACGCGTTCTTCGCCTTCGACGGCCTTCTGGAGACCTTCCTCACGGTGCTCGACGAGTTCGGCGCCTTCCCGGCCGTCGTGGCCCGCGAGCTCGACCGCTACCTCCCCTTCCTCGCCACGACGAAGGTGCTCATGGCCTCGGTGCGGGCCGGGGTCGGCCGCGAGTTGGCGCACGAGGCCATCAAGGAGAACGCCGTCGCCTCGGCGCTGGCGATGCGTGAGCAGGGTGCCGAGCGCAACGAGCTGCTGGACAAGCTCGCGGCCGACGAGCGCATCCCGCTGGACCGGGCGCAGCTGGACGAGCTGATGGCCGACAAGCTGTCCTTCACCGGGGCGGCGGCCCAGCAGGTCGGTGCCGTGGTCTCCCGCATCGAGGAGATCGTCAAGCAGCACCCCGACGCCGCCGGGTACACCCCCGGGTCGATCCTCTGATCCGCGCGGCATGACACCCGAAGAGCTCCTGGCCGCCCGCGACCGCCTCGTCCCCGATGTGGTCGCGGGTGGTCTGCGGGTGCTCTTCTGCGGCATCAATCCCGGGCTGATGTCGGCCGCCACGGGCCACCACTTCGCCCGCCCCGGCAATCGCTTCTGGCCGGTTCTGCACCTCTCGGGCTTCACCCCCCGCCTGCTGAAGCCGGCGGAGCAGGGCGAACTCCTTTCCTACGGTCTGGGCATCACCAATGTGGTGGCCAGGGCGAGCGCGCGGGCCGACGAGATAAGCGACGAGGAGTTCCGCGAAGGCGGCCGCGTTCTGACGGAGAAGGTCGAGCTGCTCCGGCCGAAGTGGCTCGCGGTCGTCGGCATCACCGCCTACCGCACGGCGTTCGCCGAGCGGAAGGCCACGGTCGGGCCGCAGGAGCGGACGATCGGCGACACCCGGATCTGGGTCCTGCCCAACCCCAGCGGACTCAACGCCCACTGGACCGCACAGACCATGGCCGAGGAGTTCGCCCGGTTGCGGATCGCCTCCGAGGACTCCGCCCGGAGCCCGGAAGCCGGGAGCTGACGGCGCGGCCGCCGCGTGCGGTGCCGGCGTGCGGGGCGCCGGCCGCCAGGTCGAGGAGCCGGGACTCCGGCGACCGCTCCTACGGCGGGTCGACGTCGGTGACGACCACCGCCAGTTCGTACGCCGGCCCCTCGTCCTCGAGCGCGAGTCCCAGGGCGATCCATCTGCCGTCGGTCCGCCACAGGTGCAGACTGCCGAACCCCGCGCTCAGCTCGTCCCAGGGCGCCGGTATGTCCTCGCCCCGGATGCTCCGTTCCAGCACGCTCCAGAGGCTGAACACCTGCGGCTCGCCCCACCTTCCGCCCAGCACGGCCACCAGTGCGTCGTGCTCGGCCACGCACTGTTCCCGCGCCAGAAGACGGTTCACGGCGTCCTCGTCCGCCGGCTCACCGGCGGCCCGCAGCGCCGCCGTGTGGTAGCCGGGTCCGCTGAAACCGCTGTCCGACCTGCCGCGCCGGGCCGGGAACTCCCGGGCGCGCAAGAGGTCTATGAGGGCGAGATACCGTGCGGTGCTCATGTCGTCAGTAAACCTCCCGGCACTGACAACTGGCCTTCTGTCAGGCGTCGCGACGCCGCAGCGTCCACCATCCCGCGAGCACCGCTGCCGCTGCCCAGAGGGCAGTCACCCCGAGTCCCGTCCATGGCCCCAGACTCCCGGTGGGTCCCTGCCGCATCACCAACTGCCCGGCCCGGTCCGGCAGGTACGCGGCGGCTCCTCCCGCGACATCGCCGATCACGAACGAGACGATCAGGATGAAAGGTATGAGCAGACTCAGCACGGCGACTCCGCTGCGCAGCACGGTGGTCAGGCCGGCCGCGAGGAGAGCCATCAGGGACAGGTAGACGCCGGAGCCGACGCACGCGCGCAGGGCGCCCGGGTGCCCCAGCCCTATCGCGTACTCGCCCATGAACGCCTGGCCCGCCAGGAACGCTGTGAACCCCGTCCCCACCCCCACGGCCAGCGCCGGTCCCGCCACGAGGGCCATCTTGGCGGCGTAGAACCGTCGTCTGTCGGGAACGGCGGCGAGCGAGATCCGCAGGGCACCGTTCACATACTCGGAGGAAACCACCAGGGCGCCAAAGGCTATGGCCGCGATCTGGCCGAGGTTCACGGCGTAGAAGGCACCGAAGACCGGGTCGAAGTCCGCCGTGCCGGCCTCCGCCTGCCCCACCGTGGCGCTCACCAGGACGGTGATCCCCGTCGTGACGGCGAAGACGGCGGCCAGTGAGCCGGCGATGGACCGCATGGATCTGATCTTGAGCCACTCGCAGTGCAGCGCAGCGGTGGAGAGCATGGTCAAACCTCCCTCGTAGCGGTGGGGCGCGCGGACGCGAACTGTGCCTCGCACGCGGTGAGATCGAGGTATGCCTGTTCCAGCGAGGGCTGCGCGTCGGAGAGTTCGAGGATCGTGATGCCCTCCCGCGCCGCTGTCGCGCCGATCACCCCGGCCTTCGCGCCGTCCACGCTCCAGCGCCCGTCTTCCGACGGCACGAGTACGCGCCCCATACGGGCGACTGCGGCTCGCAGGCGGTGTGGCTCGGTGGTCCGCAACAGGACCCTGGGGCGGCTGCGCGCCTCGAGGAACTCCCGCATGGAGGTGTCGGCCAGCAGCCTGCCCCGGCCGAGCACCACCAGGTGGTCGGCGAACGACGACGTCTCGTTCATCAGGTGGCTGGAAACGAGCACCGTGCGGCCCTCGCGGGCCAGGCTCTTCATCAGTTCTCTTATCCAGATGATGCCTTCCGGGTCGAGTCCGTTCGACGGCTCGTCGAGCATCACCACCGGTGGATCACCGAGCAGCGCTGCTGCGACGCCGAGGCGTTGGCGCATGCCCAGCGAGAATGTCTTGATCCGTCGCCCCGCTACCGCTGCCAGACCGGACTCCTCCAGCACTTGATCGACGCGGCGCACTGCGATGCGGTTGCTCGCCGCCAGGACGCGGAGGTGGTCGCGGGCGGTGCGCGATCCGTGCGCCGACTGGGCGTCGAGCAGGGCTCCCACCCGGCGCAGCGGCTCCCGGATCTCCGCGTACCGCCGTCCGCCGACGGTGGCCGAGCCTGACGTGGGCCGGTCGAGGCCGAGGACGAGTCGCATGGTGGTGGACTTGCCGGCGCCGTTGGGTCCGAGGAAGCCGGTGACCCGGCCTGGCCGCACGCTGAAGGTGAGCCGGTCCACGGCGCGTGTGGCGCCGTACTGCTTGGTGAGCTCTTGGACGTCGATGCTGTTCATGGCTTCAGGCTGGCCTCCGCGGTACCGTCCGGTCCTCCCCCGTCCGAGGGGATCGTCTCCCCCGCACGGGGGAGCCGTTGGCGCGAGCACCACTGCGACGATGACGTCATGCGCCACTCCGTATCGAGACTCCTGCGCCCTTTGACCCGACCGGTCACCTACACCCGCTGGTTGCATCTGTGGATCGCCGTGGTGGTGATCGGCCTGTGGATGTTCATCGACACGTCCCACTTGTACGTACCCGTGGTGCTGGTGGCACTGGCCGGCCTGGTTCCGTGGGTGCGGTTGGTGGAAGGCGTGCAGGCCCGGTTGCTGTTGCTGGCTGAAGGCGACGGCCAGGACGACGTGACCGTCGTCGCGGCGCCGTCGTCGTCCTGGGCGGACCGCTGGCGCACCGTCGTGTGGCTCCAGGCGCGGCTTGTGCTCGGGTGTTTGGTGGCAATGCTCACCGTCCAGTTGCCGATGGCGTCGGTGGACCTGGTCGTCATGGCGAGTGGCGGTTCCGTCGCCGAGTCGATACTTCTGGGCTCCTTGACGACGGGCCGCTGGTGGCACGCCCTGCTGTCGCCGCTGCCTCTGGTCGTTCTGATGGCCGTTGTGGTGGGTGCGGGCAAGCTGATCACTCTCATCGCCCGGCGGTTGCTCGGGCCCTCCCCGGCCGACCGGCTCACCTTGCTGGAACAGCGCACGGAGCAGTTGCTGGAGCGCAATCGCATCGCCCGCGAGCTGCACGACTCGATCGGTCACGCTCTGACCGTGGCCGTGGTGCAGGCGGGGGCCGCCCGCGCCGCGAACAGCGCGGAGTTCACCGACCGGGCCCTGGCTGCCATTGAGGAGACGGGCCGGGCGGCGCTGGAAGACCTGGAGCGCGTACTGCTCGTACTGCGGGAGTCGGGCCGTACTCCGGGGGCGAGCCCGACGCTCACCGAGGCGGACCGTCTGCTGGATTCGGCCCGGGCGGCCGGCGCGAAGGTGGACGCGGACGTATCGGGTGCGTTGGAGGGCATCGCCGGGCCGGTTTCACGGGAGGGGTACCGCATCCTTCAGGAGGCGCTGACCAACGTGCTGCGGCACAGCGGCTCGGTGCCCGTTCGGGTACGTATAGCGGTCCTCGCGGGTCGCCTCGAACTGGACGTGACCAATCCGCTCGACGGTTCCGTGCCGGCGGCGGGCGTCGACGGCAACGGCCTGCGGGGCATACGGGAGCGGGCCGCTCTGCTCGGTGGCGAGGCCCACGCGGGGGCGCACGAGGGCGAGTGGTGGGTGTGCGTGAGGCTGCCTCTGGACGGCCTAGGGTGAGCGGAT
Source organism: Streptomyces sp. NPDC054887 (assembly GCF_053610585.1). Classification (NCBI taxonomy): domain Bacteria; kingdom Bacillati; phylum Actinomycetota; class Actinomycetes; order Kitasatosporales; family Streptomycetaceae; genus Streptomyces; species Streptomyces sp. NPDC054887. Next base: position 54,365 of record NZ_JBSGYQ010000016.1, read on the forward strand.
GCCGGTTACCGTTCTCCTGGTCGACGACGAGCCCCTTGTCCGCGCCGGTCTGCGAGCTGTCCTGGAGGCCCAGAGCGACATCAGCGTCGTCGGGGAGGCCGCCGACGGGGCCGCGGTCATTCCCCTCGTACGGCAACTGCGGCCGGATGTCGTGGCAATGGATGTGCGGATGCCGCTGATGGACGGCATCGAGGCGACCCGGGCCGTCCTGCGCACAGTGCAGGCTCCGCCGAAGATTCTCGTCGTCACGACCTTCGAGAACGACGAGTACGTGTACGAGGCGCTGCGCGCCGGGGCGGACGGCTTCCTGCTGAAACGCTCTCGTCCCGCCGAGATCGTGCACGCCGTCCGCCTCGTCGCCGAGGGCGAGTCGCTGCTCTTCCCCGCCGCGGTCCGAGCGCTGGCCGCCGAGTACGGCAGCAGTTCGGCCCGCGAGGCGATGGACCGTGCCGCACTCACGGAACGAGAGGCTGCGGTGTTGCGTCTCATGGCCCGGGGTCTGTCCAACTCCGAGATCGCGGCGCGCCTCGTCGTGGGCACCGAGACGGTGAAGACGCACGTCAGCGCGGTGCTCGCCAAGCTGGGCGCCCGGGACCGCACCCAAGCGGTGATCGCCGCGTACGAGTCCGGCTTCGTCACCCCCCGCTGACCTTGCCCCGGCGCTGCGCGGGAGGCGGCTGCGGCGGGTCCGGCCTCGCTGGGTTACCGACCAGCGAGTACGATCCGGCAGAACAAGCGCGCGAGCTGGGAGGACACACCGTGGGGCGGTTGACCGGCGGGGACCCCTCTCTGTTGCGGCGCATCAACTCCGCCGTGGTGCTGCACGCGCTGCGCGGCGCCGATTCGCCCACCTTCACGGACCTCACCCGGGTGACCGGACTGTCCCGGCCGACGGTCGAGGGAGTTGTCGAAGGGCTCATGGAGACCGGGCTCGTCGTGGAGGCCCCGCCCGAGGAGGGCGAGGCGCGACGGCAGGGGCGACCGGCCCGGAGGTTTCGGTTCCGCGCCGAGGCGGGGCACCTGATGGGCGTCGAGATCGGCCCCCACCGGATCGCCGCTCTGTTGTCGGGCCTGGACGGCCGTGTCATCGGCGCGGGTTCGCGCACGGTGTCCGAGACCGCCTCGGCGGACGAGCGGCTCGACCGGGTCCGCGCCATGGTGGCGGACGTGCTGCGCCGCACCGGCGTGCCGCGCAGCTCCCTGCGCGCGGTCGGGGTCGGGACTCCGGGCATCGTGGAGGCCGACGGCACCGTACGGCTGGGCACGGCCCTCCCCGACTGGACCGGGCTGCCGCTCGGTGAGCGGCTGCGCCGCTCCTTCCGCTGCCCGGTGCTCGTGGAGAACGACGCCAACGCGGCGGCGGTCGCCGAGCACTGGAAGGGCTCCGCCGTCGACTCCGACGACATCGTGTTCGTCCTGGCCGGGCTCAGCCCGGGTGCGGGTTCGCTGATCGGCGGGCGGCTGCACCGCGGGTTCGGTGGCGCGGCCGGTGAGATCGGCGCGTTGCATCTGCTGGGCCGCGAGGTCACACCGGAGATGCTGCTGTCGACGACGGACGAGCCGGTGCTCCCGCTGGACGAGCAGGCCGTGGCCACTGTCTTCCGGCGGGCCAGGGACGGGGACCGTGCCGCACAGGAGGCCGTCGAGCGGTTCATCCAGCGGCTCGTGCACGACGTGGCGGCGCTGGTCCTGGCGCTCGACCCGGAACTGGTGGTGATCGGCGGATGGGCGGCCGGCATCGACGGCGTACTGGAGCCGCTGCGCGGCGAGTTGGCACGGTACTGTCTGCGTCCGCCGCAGGTGGCGCTGTCCCTGCTCGGTGAGGCGGCCGTGGCGACCGGTGCGCTGCGCCTCGCGCTCGACCATGTCGAGGAGCAGCTCTTCGCCGTCGAGGGAACGGTGACGGCCCGCCGCTGAGTGCGGCGGTGCCGGTTCGAGAAGCCGGCCGTACGACGGGCCCCGGCCTGACGCGCGCCGGCGCCACGTCCGTTCGACCGACTGTGCCGGTACGACGCGGCCGCGGTGCGACGTCTCGCCATGCCATGCCGTAGCGCGGCTCGTGCCGTGCGGCGGAGCCGTCAGGAGGCCTGGCGCTCCTGTGCGTGGTGGCTGATCTCCAGGTCGCCGGAGTCGCCGAACGTGAGGCGGCAGGTGTCCGCCCGGTAGGTGGCCACGGAGACGGCGGCGGTCCTGCCCTCGGCGAAGTAGCGCGTGGTGACGACGAGGACGGGCGCGCCCGGCAGCCGGTCGAGTTCCTTCGCGTCGTCCGCGCGGGCCGAGCCGAGCTCCACGGCGCGGTCCTGGCCGTCCATCGCGAGGCGCTGGAGTTCCCGCAGTACTCCCCGTGCGCGAGCCGGGCCCGAAGGGGCTTCGATGGCCGCGAGGTCCGGTACGGAGACCACCGGAACGTACAGCAGCTCGGCGGCGACCGGCTGGCCGTGGCTCACGCGGATCCGGCGCACCGTGTGCACATCGTCCCCCGCGCCGCCGTCGAGCATGCGGGCGACCGCGACGGGCGCGGGCGCGCTGACGCAGTCGACGGGCTGCCACGAGTCGCCGGCCGCGCCGGGCCAGCCGTGCTGCGAGGCACCCACGTCCACGCCGACGCGCGGCGGGGCGACGGTGGTACCCACACCGCGGCGGCGCTGCAACCGGCCTTCCAGCTCCAGCTGTTCGAGCGCCTGGCGGAGGGTCGCGCGGGCGACGCCGAAGCGGGCGGCGAGCTCGCGCTCGTTGGGCAGGATCTCACCGACCGCGAAATCGGAGTCGAGTGCCTCGCTGAGCACGGTCTTGAGGTGCCAGTACTTCGGCTCCGGCACCGTATCGAGCTGCGTGGTCCCCACCCTGATCCTCCGCAATCGGCCTGGTCCCCGGGGCGAGTTTCCACGCCCTTGTTTATTAAAGGTTCCTGCACTAACTCTGCGACCATAAGTCCGGCGTCTGCCTTGGTCAAGACCAATCGACGCGGTGCGGATGCCGCCCTTAAGGGGCGAGAGTGATGAGTTTGTCGGGGTTTCGGACGATATAGACGCACTGGATGAGACCGTCCACGACGTCCACCTGGAAGACCGCGTCGGGCTTCCCGCCGGAAAGGACGAGCAGAGCGGGACCGCCATTGAGCTCCAGGAAACGGAACTCGCTGTCGGGAGCGGCCTGCCCGGCCGCCCCGAACAGGAAGCGGCCCACCTTGTCGGCACTCTCGATGACACGCAACGGCGCCTTGGCCTTGCCACCGCTGTCACCGACGAGCCTGACGTCCGGCGCGAGCAGCCGGAGGAGTGCGTCGAGGTCCCCGCCCGACGCGGCGGCCAGGAACCGTTCGGTCAGGTCCTGCCGTTCGGCGGGGTCCACGTCGAACCGCGGCCTGCGTTCACCGACGTGCCGCCGGGCACGTCCCGCGAGCTGCCGCACGGCGGCCTCCGAGCGTTCCAGGGTGGCCGCGATCTCCTGGTACGGGAAGCCGAACGCCTCGCGCAGCACGAACACGGCGCGCTCCAGCGGCGACAGCGTCTCCAGAACGACGAGGACCGCGAGCGAGACGGATTCGGCGAGCACCACCTGTTCCGCGGTGTCCTCCACCGTCGCCCCGAAGTCGGTTTCGAGCGGCTCCGGCAGCCACGGTCCGACGTACGCCTCGCGTCGCGCCTGCACGTGCCGCAAGCGGTCGACGGCGAGCCTGGTCGTGATCCGTACCAGGTAGGACCGCGGTTCCCGTACGTCGTCGCGTGCCTGGGCCGACCAGCGCAGCCACGCCTCCTGCACGACGTCCTCGGCGTCGGCGACCCGGCCGAGCATCCGGTACGCCACTCCGGTCAGCAGGGGGCGGTGTTCCTCGAAGAGCTCGGTCAGCGTTTCTGCGGTCACCGGTCCATCCCAGCACATCGAGGCGGACGGGCGAACGCCGGAGCCGTACGACCTCTTGAACTCCACCCTACTCAACGGTAGTTATTGCTGACGCATCATCTGGCGACACCCCTACTCAGGGAGCAGCAGCATGGCCGCACAGGTCTCCTTCAGCGTCGAGTCCCCCACGGGCAGCCACACGCTCTCCGTCGCGTACGAACGCAGGGGCGCCGGCGAACCGCTTCTGCTGCTGCACGGGATCGGCCATCACTGGCAGGCGTGGCAGCCCGTGATGTCGGCGCTGGCCGCCGAACGCGACGTGATCGCCGTGGACCTTCCCGGGTTCGGCCGCTCGACCGCGCTCCCCCACGGTTTCGCCTACGACCTGGCGACGGTCGTTCCCGTCCTGGGCTCCCTGTGCGCGGCGCTGGGCGTCGAACGCCCCCACGTCGCGGGGAACTCACTCGGCGGCCTGCTGGCGCTGAAGCTGGGCCGGGAGAACCTCGTACGGTCGGTCACGGCGCTCTCACCCGCCGGTTTCTGGACGGAGAGTGAGCGACGCTACGCCTTCGGCACGCTCCGGGGCATGCGGTGGGGGGCGCGGACGCTGCCGACGCCTGTCGTCGAGCGCATGGCGCGGACGGCCGCCGGCCGAACGGCGCTCACCAGCACCATCTACGCGCGGCCGGGGTGGCGTTCGCCGGAGGCGGTCGTCGCTGAGACGCTGGCGCTGCGGCAGGCGCCCGGGTTCGCCGAGACGCTCCTGGCCGGCCGCTCCGTCCTGTTCACCGACGACGTGCCGGACATCCCGGTGACGGTCGCGTGGGGCAGCCGCGACCGGTTGCTGCTGCGCCGCCAGGGGGTCAGGGCGAAGCAGGCCATCCCCGGGGCACGGCTGGTCAGTCTGCCCGGCTGCGGGCACGTACCGATGAACGACGACCCCGCTCTCGTGGCCCGCGTCATCCTCGATACGAGCAGCTGACACGACGCGGAGCGCGTCCCTTCGCGGAGGAAACGGAACGCCCACGGGGCGCGCCCTGCACGACGCCTGTCCCATGCCGACGCTGAGCACTGGCCCGAGGCACGCACGGCCGCACAGCGGTTCCCGGGAACGCCCCCGAGCCGTTCCCCAGAACGACCGCACACCGTCCCCGGGGAACAGCACTAAGCCGTTCCCCAGAACGACCGCGGACCGTTCCCGGGAACGACAGCGGACCGCTCCCGGGAACAGCCGCTAGCCCGTTCCCCGGAACGGCGGCCGGTTGTTCACTTGTGGTTCGTGTGATCGCCGTGGCCGGCGACTAGGCATGGCGTCGCACACCGGAGCACCCGGAGCACCCCGACAACACCGTCACTGGAGGCGCATCGATGCCGTACCGCCGACCGCAGGGCCGCACGGAGAGCCGCACGGAGAACCATCCGGAAAGCCGCACGGAGAACCCCACGGGGAACGTGCCGGGGAACGCGCCCCTCGGCCAGTCCCCCGACCGGCGCACCCTCCTGCGCGGTTCGCTGGCGGCCTCGGCCGCGCTCACCCTGCCGGCCTTCGCCGCGGGAGCGACGGCGACGGCGGCCCCGGCCCAGGCGCTCTCCGGACGCCCGCGGGCTGCCTGGGGCGTACAGACGGGCGATGTCACGTCGTCGTCGGGCCTGGTGTGGGTGCGGTCCGACCGCCCCGCCCGCATGATCGTAGAGACCTCCGCCACGGAGTCCTTCCACCGCGCGCGCAGATGGCACGGCCCGCTGCTAGGCCCAGGAACGGACTTCACGGGTACGACGGCGCTGCGCGGCCTGCCCTCCGGCGAGCAGGTGCACTACCGGGTGATCCTCGCCGATCCCGACGATCCCCGGCGCACCGGGGAGCCGATCCCGGGAACGTTCCGTACGGCGTCCGCGAAGCGGCGCGACGGGGTGCGCTTCCTGTGGTCCGGTGACATCGCCGGACAGGGCTGGGGAATCAACCCCGACATCGGCGGCTACCGCGTGTACGAGGAGATGCGCCGCCTGGACCCCGACTTCTTCCTGTGCAGCGGCGACACCATCTACGCCGACGGCGTCCTCAAGCCGTCCGTGACGCTGCCGGACGGGCGGATCTGGCGCAACCTCACCACGCCGGAGAAGGCGAAGGTCGCCGAGACGCTGGACGAGTTCCGCGGGAACTTCCGCTACAACCTGCTGGACGAGAACGTGCGCCGTTTCAACGCGCAGGTGCCCTCGATCGTGCAGTGGGACGACCACGAGGTGCGCAACAACTGGTACCCCGGTCAGATCCTCGACGACGCCCGCTACACCGAGAAGGACGTCGACGTACTCGCGGCGCGCTCGATGCGGGCGTTCGGCGAGTACTTCCCCGTTTCGACGCTTCCCGCGCGCGGCCGCGGGGAGGGTCGCGAGGACGACGGGCGGATCTACCGGGTGGTCAGGCAGGGCCCTCTGCTCGATGTCTTCGTGCTGGACATGCGGACGTACCGCAACGCCAACTCGCCCGGCCGGCAGACCGACGACGCGACCGGGATCCTCGGCGCGGAGCAGCTCGCCTGGCTGAAGCGCGAGTTGTCGCGCTCCCGCGCCGTGTGGAAGGTGATCGCCTCGGACATGCCGCTGGGGATCGTCGTCCCGGACGGTGCGGCGAACTTCGAAGCCGTGGCGCAGGGCGACCCCGGAGCGCCGCTGGGCAGGGAGCTCCAGATCGCGGAGCTGCTGCGTCACATCAAGCACGCACGTATCACCGGCACCGTGTGGCTCACCGCCGACGTGCACTACACATCGGCCCAGCACTACGACCCGTCCCGTGCGGCGTTCAAGGACTTCGCGCCGTTCTGGGAGTTCGTGTCCGGGCCGCTGGCCGCCGGCGGATTCCCCGCGAGCCGGCTCGACGCCACTTTCGGCCCGGACCAGGTCTTCGTGCAGGCGCCGACCCGGGCCAACGTGTCGCCGATGGAGTCGCCGCAGAACTTCGGCGAAGTCGAGATCGACGGCGGCAGCGGTGAGCTGACGGTACGCCTGCGGGCCGAGGGCGGCGCGGTGCTGTTCAGCAAGGTGCTTCAGCCGGGTCGGGTGGGGCTCTGAAGTGATTGAAAATGGGCCTTAATTGCCCAGAAGTGCACTTAACCCATCAGTCACAAAGCGTTCGCGATCACGCAACACCGGTCGGTCACAGTGGTGCCATGACCGACATGACTGAAGTGACCGGGCCGGTGTCCGCGAAGAACCCGACGAGGACCCGCCGTACCCACCACTGGCGGCGGGACCTCGTCGAACTCGCCGCGCTGTTCACGGCGGTGGCCGTCGCCGACGCCGTCGCGAACATGATCGTGCACGGGCCCGACGGGCCGTACCTCCTCGTGATCTCGGCCGTGGCGCTGGCCGCCACGGCCGGCTTCCACACCTGGTGGGCCCGCAGGCACAGCCATGCCCCGCCGCCGGCGTCGCACCATACGGTCCCCGCGCGTACGGGCACGCACCGTGCGGCGGCGTCGAAGGGCGGGCAGGGCGGCGACGCCACGGCCGCCTCTCCCGACACCGCGCTGTGGCGGATGCGCACCACCGTCAGGGACGAGCCCGGCAGCCTCGCGCTGCTGTGCACCGCGCTGGCCCGGCACGGCGTGGACATCCTCACCCTCCAGACCCACCCCCTCGCCGAAGGCACCGTCGACGAGCTGCTGCTGCGCGCCCCCGCCACCCTCCAGGCCGCCCAGCTGACCCGTGAGACCGCCGCCGCGGGCGGCAGCGACACCTGGCTCGAGCGGGCCGACGCCCACGACCTGGTCGACGCCCCGACCCGGGTGCTCGGCCTCGCCACCCGCACCGCGCTCGACGCCGCCGAACTTCCGCTGGCGCTGCGCCAGTTGCTGGGCCGCTGCACCATTCACTCGCTGCCGGCGACCACCCTCACCGGGCGGCCCACCGGCGCGAGCGCACCGGTCGAGGGCGTGCTCGACGGCACGGTCATGAAGCTGCGCGACCCGTCGGGCGGCGCGATCACCGTCGAGCGCCACTACCTGCCCTTCACGCCCACGGAGTTCGCCCGCGCACGGGCCCTCGTCGAGCTCGACGCGCGGCTCGGCCCCCGCATCCCGCGCAGCGCGGACGTCCTGACGCTCCCCGAGGGCAACGAGATCACCGTACGCAGGGCCGGACTCGACGACCTGCGAGCCGCCCGCGCCATGCACGACCGCTGCGGCGACCGCACCCTGAGCCTGCGCTACCACGGACCGGTGGGCGACGCCGACCGCTACCTCGCCCACCTGCTCAGCCCCCGCTACGGCCGCACCCTCGCCGTACAGACGGCGTCCGGCCGCCTCGTCGCCCTCGGCCACCTCCTGTGGGACGGCGACGAGACCGAGGTGGCGCTGCTCGTGGAGGACGCGTGGCAGCGCCGCGGCATCGGTTCGGAGCTGCTGGAACGCCTGGTGGCGCTCGCCGTCGAGGCGGGCTGCGAAAGCGTGTACGCCGTCACCCAGTCGTCCAACACCGGCATGGTCGCGGCCATGCGGGGACTCGGCCTGCCCCTCGACTACCAGATCGAGGAAGGCACGCTCGTGGTCACCGCCCGGCTCACCGCGCCGGACCGGCGACCGGGTTCCGCCCGTGCGGCGGCGCCCCAGCAGGCTCCGACGCAGGCAGTGACACAGGCCGGGCGGCCCCGGCACCACTGAGCGCCTCGCACAGGTCCCGCCACAGGTCCTCCACGTCCTCGAGCCCGACGGACATGCGCAGCAGCCGGTCGCTGACACCCGACGCCCGGCGGTCGCCCTCGGCCACGATGCGGTGGCTGATGGAGGCCGGGTGCTGGATCAGCGAGTCGACGCTGCCGAGACTGACGGCCGGAGTGATCAGGCGTACACCGCCGATCACCGCGTGCGGATCGCCGTACACCTCGAACGCCACCATCGCGCCGCCGATCCCGGGGTAGTGCACCCGCGCCACCCGCGGGTCGGCGGCCAGCCGGCGGGCCAGTTCGGCGGCCGTCGCCGACGAGGCCCGCATCCGTACGGGCAGCGTGGACAGGCCGCGCAGCAGCAGGTATCCGGCCAGCGGGTGCAGTACGCCGCCGGTCGCGAACCGCACCTGGCGCAGGGTGCGCGCGAACTCCTCGTCGCACGCGACGACTCCGCCCAGTACGTCGCCGTGCCCGCCGAGGTACTTGGTGGCGCTGTGCAGGACGAACCGCGCGCCCTGCTCCAGGGGCCGCTGGAGCACGGGTGTCGCGAAGGTGTTGTCCACGAGCAGCGGCACCTGCCCGCAGGACGCGGCGACCGCCCGGACGTCGACCTCGGCGAGCGTGGGGTTGGCGGGCGTCTCGACCATGACGAGGCCGGTGTCGGGGCGTATCGCGTCCGCGATGCCCGCCGGATCGACCCAGGTCACCTCGGTGCCGAGCAGTCCGGCGTTCAGCAGGTGGTCGCTGCATCCGTACAGCGGCCGTACGGCGACGACGTGGCGCAGCCCCGCGCTCGCCCGGGCGAGGAGTACGGCGCTGAGCGCGGCCATCCCGCTGGCAAAGGCGACGGCGCTCCCGGCGCCCTCCAGCCGGGCCAGGGCGTCCTCGAAGCGGGCGGTGGTCGGGTTGTCGAGACGGGCGTAGACGGGCGGGCCGTCCGGCCGCGCGCCGGTGGCGGCGAAGGCGTCGATCCGGGCCGCCTCCCCCCGGCTGTCGTACGACGGATAGGTGGTCGACAGGTCGAGCGGCACGGAGTGCACGCCCAGCGCGGCGAGGTCTTCGCGGCCGGCGTGCACGGCTTCGGTGGCCAGGGCCCTGGGTGTGGTCGAGGCGTCGGTGTTCATGACAGGACTCTGAACAGCTACCGGGAAGTAGGCCGGGAACTCCGTGTTACGTTCGGGCCATGGCCGAATCCGTCGCACTCGACCCGGTTGATCTCCACATTCTGCGCCTGTTGCAGAACGACGCGCGGACGACCTACCGGGACCTGGCCGCCGAGGTCGGCGTGGCGGCCTCGACCTGCCTGGACCGGGTGGCCCGCCTGCGCCGGTCGGGGGTGATCCTCGGCCATCAACTGCGGCTGGACCCCGCCAGACTCGGCCGCGGTCTTGAGGCCCTGCTGCTGGTACAGGTGCGCCCGCACCGGCGGGAGCTCATCGGCCCCTTCGTGGACCGTGTCAGGGCCCTGCCGGAGACCCGGGCGCTCTTCCACCTGACCGGCCCCGACGACTACCTGGTGCACGTGGCGGTGGCCGACCCGGCGGACCTCCAGCGGCTGGTTCTGGACGAGTTCACCTCGCGGCGCGAGGTCGCCCGCGTCGAGACCCGGCTGATCTTCCAGGCGTGGGACTGCGGACCGCTGCTGCCGCCGCCCGCGAAGGCGCCCGCCGGGCGCTGAACGCGGAACCGGCCGCGTCAGGCCACCGGGGCCCGACGGTAGTGACGAAGCGGCCCCCGGCGTACGAGGATGTCCGCATGTCAGTCACCCCGAGCAGCCCGCTCGCCCTCCCCCGCCAGGTCGCCGACGCGTACGTCGACGCCCTCGTCGCCCTCGACCCGATCACCGGTACGTACCTGGGAGTGAAGGAGTGCTCCGGCAGCCTGCCGGACTTCTCTCCCGAGGGGCAGAAGGCGTTCGCCGAGCTGGCCCGTACGACGCTCGCCCTGCTGGACGAGGCGGAGGGCCTGCCGGGCGCGGACAGCGACGCGGAGCGCCGCTGCGCCCGGCTCCTTCGCGAGCGGCTGACCGCCGAACTCGCCGTGCACGAGGCGGACGAGAACCTGCGGACGGTCAGCAACATCCACTCCCCCGCGCACAGCGTGCGCGGCGTCTTCACCGTGACGCCCACCGAGACGGACGACGACTGGGCGGCGGTCGCCCGGCGGCTGCGCGCGGTGCCGGCCGCCCTCGAGGGGTACCGGGCGTCACTGGCACTCGGCCTGGAGCGGGGGCTGCCGGCCGGCCCGCGCGCCACGGAGACGTTCACCGGCCAGTTGACCGAGTGGGCGGGTGACGGGCGCGGCTGGTTCGAGGACTTCGCCGCCGCGGGGCCCGAGTCGCTGCGCGCCGAGCTGGACGAAGCGGCCGGCGCCGCCACGGGCGCGGTGGCCGCGCTGCGCGACTGGATGCGGGACGTGTACGGCCCCGCCGTCAAGGAAGCGCCGGACACGGTGGGCCGGGAGCGCTACGCCCGCTGGTCGCGCTACTTCAACGGCACCGACCTCGATCTGGACGAGGCGTACGCGTACGGCTGGGCGGAGTACCACCGCCTGCTCGGCGAGATGCGCACCGAGGCGGAGAAGATCCTGCCGGGCGCGGCGACGCCGTGGGAGGCGCTGTCCTGGCTGGACGAGCACGGCACGCACATCGAAGGGGTCGAGGAGACCCGGGCCTGGCTGCAGAGCCTGATGGACGAGGCGATCGAGGCGCTCGACGGCACCCACTTCGAACTCGCGGAGCGCGTACGGAAGGTGGAGTCCCGCATCGCGCCGCCCGGCAGCGCGGCGGCGCCGTACTACACCACCCCCTCGGAGGACTTCGCACGGCCGGGCATCACGTGGCTGCCCACGATGGGCGAGACCCGTTTCCCGGTGTACGACCTGACGTCGACCTGGTACCACGAGGGCGTTCCCGGCCACCATCTCCAGCTCGCGCAGTGGGTGCACGTGGCGGACCGGCTCTCCCGCTACCAAGCGACGGTCGGCATGGTGAGCGCCAACGCCGAGGGCTGGGCGCTGTACGCGGAGCGGCTGATGGACGAGCTGGGCTTCCTCGGCGACCCGGAGCGCAGGATCGGCTACCTGGACGCCCAGATGATGCGCTCGACGCGGATCATCGTGGACATCGGCATGCACCTGGGACTGGAGATTCCGGCGGACTCCCCGTTCCACCCGGGTGAGCGGTGGACGCCGGAGCTCGCCCAGGAGTTCTTCGGGATGCACAGCGGCCGTCCCGCGGACTTCGTGGAGAGCGAGCTGACCCGCTACCTGTCCATGCCGGGCCAGGCGATCGGCTACAAGCTGGGCGAACGGGCGTGGCTCCTCGGGCGGGAGAACGCCCGCAGGGCGCACGGCGACGCGTTCGACGCGAAGGCTTGGCACATGGCGGCGCTGTCCCAGGGGTCGCTGGGCCTGGACGACCTGGTGGACGAGCTGTCGAAGCTCTGACCGCGCACGCGCGGGGTGGTACGGCGGCCGGGCTCGGGCGGTTCGACGGGTCCGGCCGTCTTCTGGCAGGTGCGACGGGGAGTGCGTTCCATGGGTACCGGTTATCTCTTCTGTTCCGACCCGCTCGGCGGCCGGCGGACCGACCCAGTCTTCGCCGCGGAGGCGGCGTGCGCGCGGCTCACCGGCGGGGAGGTGGCGCTCCTCGATCACGACGCGCTGCTCGCCGGGGACACGGAGGCGGCGCTCGCCCGCGTGCCGCGCGGCTCGGGGCCGTACTGGTACCGGGGCTGGATGGTCCCGGTCTCCCGGTACGGGGAGCTGGCCCGCGGCCTGCGCGCGCGGGGCTGCGCCCTGCTCACCCCGCCCGCCGGCTTCGGCCGCGCCCACGAACTCCCCGGGTGGTACGACACGTTCGCGGGCCTCACCCCGCGCAGTGTCTGGGCGGCGCTGCCCCCGGGCCGGCCGCCGTCCGCGTCGGAACTCGCCGCGCTCACCGCCCCGCTCGGTCAGGGCGCCGCGGTCGTGAAGGACTACGTGAAGTCGCGCAAGCACGAGTGGGACGCGGCCTGTTACGTCCCCGCGCTCGCCGACACCGCCCGGCTCGCCGCCGTCGTACGCCGCTTCTTCGAGCTCCAGGAGGACTCGCTGGCGGGCGGCCTCGTGGTGCGGGAGTACGAGCCGTTCGTGGCGGGCGGCGAGGCGCGTGTGTGGTGGGTGGACGGTGAGCCCGTCCTCACGACGGCGCACCCCGACTCCCCCGCCGAGCTCCCCGCACCCGACCTCGGCGCGGTACGCCCGGCCGTGCGGGCACTCGGCTGCCGCTGGGTGACGACCGACCTCGCGTTGCGCGAGGACGGGGTGTGGCGGGTGGTGGAGGTTGGCGACGGCCAGGTCAGCGGCCTGCCGGCCGGCGCGGACCCCTCCCCGCTCTTCGACGCGCTGACCCGCGCCGGGAGCCGTGCGGCAGCCGGCGGCGGCCGGAAACCCGATGGGCCCGCCCCCGCCGCATGAGGCACCGCTGCCTCGTGCCCACGCCCTCACGCACACTCGCCCTGTTCCCGTGGGCGGGGCCCGGGCGGTTGGGAGGCCAATGCGGCGTGGGCGAGCGGTCATTAGGCCTGCGACAGCGACGCCGCGCTCGACGTGGTGCTGCGGGCGGCCCGCCCGTTGGCCGAGGCGGGGCCCCGGGACGCGCCACTTCTGCGGCGCGGGCGGCACGCCGTACGGTGAACCGGCTGTCAGCAGCCGCAGTCGTCGGCCGTCAGGGGGGCCGTCAGCGGGTCGGCGTCGCGGCGCTCGCGGCCCCGGTGGGTCTCGACCTCGAAGCCCTCGCGGATCCAGTACTCGATGCCGCCGAGCATCTCCTTGACCGGGAAGCCGAGCTCGGCCAGCGCGAGGGCGGCGCGGGTGGCGCCGTTGCAGCCGGGACCCCAGCAGTACGTGACGACCGGCACGGTCTTGTCCAGGAGCCCCTCGGCACGGGCGGGGATCAGGGCCGTCGGCAGGTGGAGCGCCCCGGGGACGTGCCCCTGGTCCCAGGACTCGGTGGAGCGGGTGTCCACCACCACGAAACCGGGGTCCTCACCGGAGGCCAGGACGGAGGCGACGTCGGACACGTCGGCGTGGAAGGCGAGGCTCGCGCCGAAGTACGCGGCGGCCTCGGCGGGGGCGGCCGGCGGGACGCGCAGTACGGCGTTCGCGCTGGTGGCGGGCGTACGGACGGGGGTGATCGGTGTCGTGGTCATGCACAAGAATCTACGGTGGGTGATCATCGAGCTGAAGTGGGATTCCCCGGCTTCCGTCTTGATCCGCCGGTGGATTCCCTGTTGTCTCGGGGACATGACCGGACATTCACCGGACGCCACGGACTGGCGCATCCTGGAGGCCCTTCAGCGGGAGGGCCGGGCGACGTTCGCCGAACTGGCCCGCACCGTGTCCATGTCGGCGAGCGCCGTGACCGAGCGGGTGCGGCGGCTGGAGGAGGCGGGGGTGATCTCGGGCTACACGGCCGTCGTCGAGCAGGAGCGCCTGGGCATGCCCATCCTGGCTTTCGTTCGGCTGCGCTATCCGCACGGCAACTACAAGCCGTTCCACGACCTGCTCGACGTGACGACCGAGGTGCTCGAAGCGCATCACGTGACGGGCGACGACTGCTTCGTCATGAAGGTCGCGGCGCGTTCGATGCGGCACCTGGAAGAGGTCTCGGGCCGGTTCGGCACGCTCGGCTCGGTCACCACCAGCGTCGTGTACTCCTCGCCGCTGCCGCGGCGCGCGCTCAGCCGCTGACCCCCGCGGTGCGGTGGCGCACCACGGATCCGTGCCGGTCCTTGACGACCTCCAGCTGGGTGGTGACGCGGCGCCGCAGGTCCGCCACGTGGCTGACGATGCCGACGCTGCGGTCGCGTTCGCGCAGGGAGTCGAGTACGTCGAGGACCTCGTCCAGGGTCTGGTCGTCGAGGCTGCCGAAGCCCTCGTCGATGAAGAGCGTGTCCAGCCGCACGCCTCCGGCCTCGTCGGTGACCACGTCGGCGAGCCCGAGCGCGAGGGCGAGCGAGGCGAAGAACGTCTCGCCGCCGGAGAGGGTCGCCGTGTCGCGCTCGATGCCCGTCCAGGCGTCGACGACGTGCAGACCGAGGCCGGAGCGGCCGCGTCCGCCCGACCTGGCGTCGGAGTGCACGAGCGTGTAGCGGCCGGCCGACATGCGCTGGAGGCGGGCGGTGGCGGCGGCCGCGACCTGCTCCAGGCGGGCCGCGAGGACGTACGACTCCAGCCGCATCTTGCGTTCGTTGTCGGCGGAGGTGCCGGCGGTGAGGGAGGCGAGGCGCGCCACGCGCTCGTACTCCTCGCGCAGCGGGCCGAGGCGCCGGGTCTCCTCGGCGGCCTGCCGCGACAGTGCGGCGAGTGCGTCGCGGCGCTCGCGGGCGGCGTCGAGCGCGGACGACGCGTCGAGCAGGGCGCGCTCGGCGGCGTCGAACGCTCGCTGGGCCCGCTCCGGCGCGGCCTCGGGTCGCTCGGCGGCCGCGGCGGTCGCGGACTCGGCCAACCGGTCCGCGACGGCGGCCTGTTCGTGCTGCCACTCGTCGATCCGGCGCTGGAGGTCGCGCTGCTCCGCGTCCCCGAGCAGCGCATCGGCGGCGGCCCGCGGTGTGTCGAATCCGGCGTCGAACGCGGCTGCGGCCAGCCGGTCGTCGGCCTCCTTCAGGCGCTGGGCGGTGGCCTCGACCGCCCGCACCGCCTCGGCGGCCTCACCGAGCAGCCGGACACGGCGCTCCAGCAGCGCGGCGTGCTCGGCGACACTGCGCTCCTCACCACGGGCCTGCGTCAACTCGGCTTCTAGGGACGCCAGTTCGCGGTCGAGCGCTTCGCGCTGCGAGGTGCGGGCGGCGGCCCGGCGCTCGGCCTGTCGCTGGGCGTCGACGCGCAGCGCGTACTCCTGCTCGGCCCGGTCCAGCGCCTCGCGGGCCGCGTGCAGGCCCGCGGCGGTGGCGCGCGCCCGGGTGTGTTCCCGGTCCAGCTCCTCGACGAGGGCGGACAGTTCCCCGACGCCCGCGTCGTGCGAGGCGCCGACGCCGTCCGCCGAGGCGTCACCCGCGGGACGCGGCGCGGCCCCGGGCCCGGTGTTCTGCGCCGGGAGCCCCCGCACGCCGGCGTTGGACCCGCTCACGGGTTCCGCGCCGCCCGGGGAGCCGGCGCCCACCCGCCGGGCGCCCTGCGAACCGGGGCCCCCCATGTCACCGCCGCCGAAGCCGGCGGCCGCCGCGTGCGGGGCCGCGCCGGCGTGCGCGTCGGCCGGGGCGTACCCCGGCGTCCGGTGCGCCACCACGTCGGCGTCGGAGCCCCGCGCCTGGGCACGGGCCGCCGCGTGGCCCTCGCGTACGGCGGCCAGCTCGCTCTCCGCTGCGGCGCGCGCCGCATCCGCCCTGGTGTGGGCCTCGTACGCCGCTTCCTCAGCCGTACGGTCCACCTGGTCCGCCGCCGCGCGGGCCGGCCTGGGGTGCTCGGTGGAGCCGCAGACCGCGCACTGCGCACCGTCGCGCAGGCCGGCCGCCAGCTCGGCGGCGATGCCCCGCAGGCGGCGCTCCTTCAGGTCCAGCCACCTCTCGTGCGCAGCAACGGCCGCTTCGCGCGCCGCTCGCAGCCTGTCCTCGGCGGCGGTGACCTGCCCGGCGAGCGCGTCGCGCCGGCGAGCGGCGTCGAGCCGGCGGCGGGCCGGTTCCAGCCGCCCGGCCAGGTGCTCCGCACGGGCCACCGCGTCGCGCGCCGCCTCGATGCGCTCCTGGCACCGGCGACGGGTCGCGTCCCAGCCGCCCAGCCAGTCGGCGGCGTCCCGCAGCAGTTCCTCGTCGGCCCGGGCCTGACGCTCCAGCGCCGTCCGCTCCCTGACGATCTCCTCCCCGCGCCGCTCCGCCCTGCGGGCCGCTTCGAGGCCGCCGAGTTCCTGCCGCAGCCGCCGCTCCAGCGCGGCGAGCCGCTCGGCGCCCGCGTCGGCGAGGTCCGGCGGCAGTTCGGTCCGTGCGCGCTCGTGGGCGGAACTCGCCGCGCGGTGCTCCCGCTCGGCGTCGTCGCGCAGGGACAGGGCCGGGGCGACGCGCTCGGCCCGGCGGGCGCGGTCGTGCCGTTCGCGCAGCCGCTCGTACTCGGGGCGACGCGCCTCCAGTGCGTCGGCGCGGCGTCGGGCGTCCGCGTAACGCCGTTGGAGGGCGGCCAGTTCGCGTTCGGCGTCCAGGGTGCGCCGGGCAGCGTCGCGGCGGCTGCCGGCCGCCGCGACGGCCGACTCCGCGATGTCGAGGCGCTCGTACGCGCCGCCGCGCGCGACCGCGGCCCACTCCCGTACGGCTCCGGCGAGCCCGGGGTCGCCCGGCTGCGCGTCCGGCAGCGGCCAGGCGCGCGCGTCCGCGCTGTCGCCCGCCGCCTGCGCCATCCGCTGCGCCACGGCGAGCAGCCGCTCGTCGCCCGCGCGCACCCGCTGCTCCGCCGAGCGCCGCAGTTCGGCGAGACGGTCCTCGACGGCGGCGAAACGGCGGGTGTCGAAGAGGCGGCCGAGGAGCTTGCCGCGCGCCTCGGCGTCGGCGCGCAGGAAGCGCGCGAAGTCGCCCTGCGGCAGCAGCACCACCTGGCAGAACTGCTCGCGGCTCATGCCGAGGAGCTGGGTGACCTCCTCACCGATCTCCTGGTGGGAGCGGCTGAGCGCCTTCCACCCGGTGTCGTGCCGGTGCTCGCGCAGCCAGCTCTGCGCCTTCTCCGTGGTGAAACCGGCGCCCTTCTTCTTGGGGCGCGGCTGCGCGGGCCGACGGGTGATCTCCAGGCGGCGTCCGCCCACGGTGAGTTCGAGCCGCACCTCGGTCGGCAGGTCGTGCGGGGCGTGGTCGCTGCGCAGTGAGGCTCCGGGGCTCTGCCGGGCGCCGGGCACGGCCCCGTACAGGGCGTAGCAGACGGCGTCCAGGACGGACGTCTTGCCCGCGCCGGTCGGCCCGTGCAGCAGAAAGATCCCGGCGGAGCCGAGCGCGTCGAAGTCGACGCGCTGGGTGGCGCCGAAGGGACCGAAGGCCGTGATGTCCAGGGCGTGCAGCCTCACCGGGCGACCTCGCGGGCCGTGTCGTCCACCCGTACGTCGTCGAACGCGCCGTACAGGACGGAGCGTTCCCGTTCGTCCGGTCCGCTGCCGCCGCGCACATGGGCCACGAAGTCCTCGGCGATCTGCTGGTCGTCGCGCCCCTTGAGCCGCTGGGCGTACGAGGCCCGTGGGTCGTCGGGGGCGCGCTCGGGGTCGAAGACCAGGCTGATGGTGTGCGGGAAGCGCGCGCTGAGCCGTGCCATGGGTTCCGCCGGGCGGACGGGATCGGTGAGCGTCGCCTCGATCCAGGACTCCTCGTGCCGTTCCAGCGCGGGGTCCTCGACGAGTTCGTCCAGCCGGCCGCGGATGCGCGCGACCCGCCTCGGCACGGGGCAGTCGAGCCGCTGCGCCTCGATCTCCCCGCCGGGTCCGAGGTCGATCAGCCACATCGTCTTGCGGTGGTCGGCCTCCGAGAAGGAGTACGCGAGCGGGGAGCCCGAGTACCGCACCCGGTCGGTGAGGGCCTGGGAGCCGTGGAGGTGGCCGAGCGCCACGTAGTCGACGCCGTCGAAGACGCCGGCGGGTACGGAGGCCACGCCGCCGATCGTGATGTCGCGCTCACTGTCGCTCGGTTCGCCGCCCGCGACGAAGGCGTGCGCGAGAACGACCGACCGGGTGCCCGCGGGCCGCCCGGCGAGGTCGTCCCGTACGCGCTCCATCGCAGCGCCGATGACCGCTTCGTGTCCGACCCGGGAGACCTTGAACTCGTCGCGCACGAGAGCGGGCTCCAGGTAGGGCAGACCGTAGAAGGCGACGTCGCCGTGCGCGTCGCGCAGTACGACGGGCGTCGCACAACCGGCGGGGTCGGTCCGCAGATGGATTCCGGCCCGGTCGATGAGCCCGGCGCCGACGCCGAGACGGCGGGCCGAGTCGTGATTGCCGGAGATCATGACCGTCGGCACGCCGGCGGCGGCCAGCCGGTGCAGGGCCCGGTCGAAGAGTTCGACGGCGGCGAGCGGCGGCACCGCCCTGTCGTACACGTCACCCGCCACCAGTACGGCTTCGACGTCCCGCTCGCGGACCGTCGCCACCAGGTGGTCGAGGAAGGCGGCCTGGGCGTCGAGCAGGTTCACCCGGTGGAAGGACCGCCCCAGATGCCAGTCGGAGGTGTGCAGGATCCTCACGTGACGGCTCCGACCCGCATGCGCACTTCCTCCGCCCCCTTGGTCCGCTCCGGTCGCACCGGATCGCCGCGGACCTGAATGTCAGCTCGGACCACGTTAGCGCCGTCCGGCACCCCGCTTACCACGGACCTCGGTTTTCGCCGGGGCGCTCAGACGTGGCCGTACGCCCGGCCGGTTCACCGGACGCGCAGGAGCCGCCGTACGCCAGGCCGGTTCGCGGCGGGCTCAGGCGTCGCCGTACGCCTCGCCGCCGACCTCGCACCGCGCGCTGCCCGCCGTGGTGTCGGCCAGCCACGCGCGGAAGGGCTCGACGTCCGCCTCGGGCAGGCCGACCTCGATCACGACCGCCTCGGCGTACCGCACGTCGCGCACCGCGCGCCCTGTCGCCCGCAGGTCGTTCTCCAGCTTTCCGGCACGCTGGTGGTCGACGGTGACGGTCACGAGCCGGAACCGCTGCCGGACGATCGTGCCGACGGCGTCCAGCGCTTCGCCGACCACACCCCCGTACGCCCTGATGAGCCCGCCCGCGCCGAGCTTCACACCGCCGTAGTAGCGGGTGACGACGGCGACGGTGTACCGGACCTCGCGGCGCATCAGCATCTGGAGCATGGGGACGCCGGCCGTGCCGCCGGGCTCGCCGTCGTCGCTCGCCTTCTGTACGGAGGCGTCCGCGCCGATGACGTACGCGAAGCAGTTGTGCGACGCCGTCGGGTGTTCCCTGCGGACGCGCGCGACGAAGTCCTGCGCCTCCCGTTCGGTCGCCGCGGGCGCGAGCGCGCACAGGAAGCGCGATCGGTTGATCTCGGCTTCGTGCACGCCCGCGCGGGCGACGGTCCGGTACTGCTCCTGCATTCGGCCCACCCTATGCGCAGGCCGTGGGAGCGTTACTTCCGGAGCAGCAGGGTCGCGCCCGCGACCAGCAGGCCGACGGCCACGGCGGCGGCTCCGTACGCCGGGCGGTGCTCGCGCAGGCCGGGCAGGAAGCGGTCGGCGGCGTAGCGGCCGGGTCCGGTCAGCGTGAGCGCCGCGGCGGCCGCCGTGAGGAGTACCTCGTACTCCACGCCCGCGGGGGCGAAGAAGCCGCCGCCCCACTTCACCGCCAGCACGTTGACCATGGTGCCGAGGACGGCCGCGCCGGCCAGCGGGGTGAGCAGGCCCAGCGCGAGGCCGAGGCCGCCCAGGGTCTCGGTGAGACCGGCCACGACGGCCAGCGCCTCGCCCGCCGGGTAGCCGCTCGCGGTGAAGAACTGCCCTGTCCCCTCCAGCCCGCCGCCGCCGAACCAGCCGAAGAGCTTCTGCGCGCCGTGCGCGGCCATGGTGAGGCCGAGGGCGAGGCGGAGCACGAGGAGGCCGGCGTCGTAGCCGCGGAGCGAGGACGTGCGGCCGGCTGCGGCGCCGCTGACGGCGGGTACGCCGAGGGTGCTGGTGGGGGGAGTCATGTGAGGGGCTCTCTCCTGTTGCCTGAATGGGGCCGGTGGCGTGTTACTTGAAACTTCAAGTCACAGGTGGCGACGATACACATCAGTACAACGTTGAACAACAACGCGCCCGTGAACGGCACGTGCGCCTTCCGGGGAATGACAACGCGACGGGAATGACAACGCGACACCGTCTGTTGGTCACGGTCAGCGACTCTTCGACCTCAGGAGGCAGGGCGTGTACGGCGACCCGGCAACGATCCGCAAGATCCTCACGCAGTCCGGCGACACGTGGGCGGTCGTGGGCCTTTCCGGCAACCGGGCCCGGGCGGCGTACGGCGTCGCGGAGGTCCTCCAGCGCTACGGCAAGCGCGTGGTGCCGGTGCACCCCAAGGCCGAGACGGTCCACGGCGAACAGGGGTACGCCTCTCTGGCCGACATCCCGTTCCCCGTCGACGTCGTGGACGTGTTCGTCAACAGCGACCTGGCGGGCGGCGTCGCGGACGAGGCGACGGCGGTGGGCGCGAAGGCGGTGTGGTTCCAGCTCGGGGTGATCGACGAGGCGGCGTACGAGCGCACGCGCGCGGCCGGCCTCGACATGGTCATGGACCGCTGCCCGGCGATCGAGATTCCCCGCATCGGCTGAGGCCGCCACGGGGCGGCCCGGCCGCTCACTCGGCGGCGGTCTCCGCCTCCAGCTCGGCCAGCGCCACGAGCTGCTCCGGCGTGACGCCGTCCGGGATCGGTACGGGCGCGGGCGTCCGCAGCGGCGGCTGCCAGCCCTTCACCGCGTCCCAGCTGCGTACGACGCGGGCGGGCGCACCGGCCACCACCGCGTGGTCGGGCACCTCGCCCCGTACGACCGCGCCCGCGGCGACGACGACGTTGCGGCCGAGGCGGGCGCCCGGGAGTATCACGGCGCCCGTGCCGATCCAGCAGCCGGGGCCTATCTCCACCGGCGCGGTGCGCGGCCACTGCTTGCCGACGGGGACGGCCGGATCGTCGTAACTGTGGTTCGTGGACGTGACGTACACGTAGGGGCCGAAGTAGCAGTCGTTCGCGATGGTCACCGCGGTGTCGGCGATGACGTGGCTGCCCCGGCCGAGGACCACGCCGTCGCCCAGGCGCAGGATGGGGTCGGGGCCGAGGTCGAGGCCCGGCATCATGCCGGCCGTCAGCGTGACCTGTTCGCCGATGATGCAGTGGGCGCCGAGGTGGATCCACCCCTCGCCGAACACGGTCCCCTGCGGGAAGGCGAGCTTCGTACCGGCGCCGATCGCACCGAAGCGCAGCCGCCCCGGGGTCTCGGCACTGACCGCACCGGCCCGCTGCACCCAGCGCCAGCCGCCGTGCACGGCGCCGGTCACCAGGCGGCGGCGCCAGGCGGCGAACGCGGTCAACGGTGAGAACGTGTTTCTGTTCTTCGGCACCCGCTCACGGTAGTCGGCCGCGCGCGGGGCGCCCGTCGCGGCGGCTGTGACGTTCGCCCCACCCGGCATCCCCGGAGCGGAGGGCGTCGCTTACGGTTCCCCTGGCGCGACCGACAGCAGCGAAGCACCGAGGAGCACGCGATGGCAGAGCAGGCTTTGATCACCGGCGTGGGCGGCAAGGAGCCGCACATCGACCCGTCGGCCTTCGCCGCGCCCACGTCCGTCGTGATCGGGGACGTCACCCTGGGCGCGGGCGCCAGCGTCTGGTACCACACCGTGCTGCGCGCCGACTGCGGCCCGATCGTCCTCGGCGCCGACAGCAACATCCAGGACAACTGCACCGTGCACGTCGACCCCGGCTTCCCCGTGACGGTCGGCGACCGCGTCTCGGTCGGCCACAACGCCGTGCTGCACGGCTGCACCGTCGAGGACGACGTACTGGTCGGCATGGGCGCCACGGTGCTCAACGGCGCGCACATCGGCGCCGGCTCGCTGATCGCCGCGCAGGCGCTCGTGCCCCAGGGCATGCGAGTGCCCCCGGGCTCGCTGGTCGCCGGCGTACCCGCCAAGGTGAAGCGGGAGCTGACGGACGAGGAGCGCGAGGGCATCAGGCTGAACGCCGCGATGTACCTGGAGCTGGCGAAGGGGCACCGCGAGGCGCACGCCGGCTAGCGGCGGGGAGCCGTCAGTCGGTGGCCGCCGCCGCGACCTTCTCGGGTGCGGCGGCCTCGTCCCGCGCCTGCGCCTCCGCCAGCGCGGCGGCCTTCTTCGCGCGGTTCTTGAGCACGAGCATCGAGGTGAGGCCGAAGAGCAGGGCGACCACCAGGCCCAGCCACGAGAAGCGCTTGAGCCACGCCTCGGCGACCACGCCCACCGAGTAGATGACGGCGGTGGTGCCGCCCGCCCACAGGATGCCGCCGAAGACGTTGGCGATCAGGAACTTCCAGTACGGCATCCGCAGCACGCCCGCGAGCGGCCCGGCGAAGATGCGCAGCAGCGCCACGAAGCGGCCGAAGAAGACGGCCCACATGCCCCACTTCTCGAACGAGCGCTCCGCCATGGCGATGTTCGACTCGCTGAAGTGCTTGGGGAACTTGCGGCCCAGCTTCGCCAGCAGCGGCCTGCCGCCCTTGCGGCCGATCGCGTACCCGATCGAGTCGCCGATGATCGCGCCGGCCGTGGCGCAGGCGCCGAGGACGTACGGATCGATGTCGCCGTGCTGCGAGGCGAGCAGGGCCGAGCTGACGAGAACGATCTCGCCCGGCAGCGGAATGCCCAGACTCTCCAGCCCGATGACGACCCCCACCAGGAGGTAAATGCTGACCGCGGGGATGGTCTCGAGCCACTCCGTGATGTGCAACGCCGAATCCTGTCGTCGAAAAGGTGCGGCTGCCCGCCGTGCGCCCCCGTGGCACACGGCGGGCAGCCTACCCGCACCTCGTCGTGGCGTGACGGCGTGCGGGAGGTCGCACCCGTCACACGGGGAGGCGGATCAGCTGTTGGGGCGCAGGGTCCAGACGACCGTCATCTCGCCCGTCACCGCTCCGTCCTCACGCCGGATGGCTATCTCGACGGGGAACTCGGGGCGCTGTCCGGCGTCGAGCTCCGCCACCACGTCCGCCACCGGGCGGCCGAGCGTCGCGGTCGCGGTGACCTCGCCCATGGCGAGCTTCTTGTACCCGATCTCGGCCCTGACGGCGAGCGGCACGGCGCGCCCCAGCTGGTCGCCGAAGGCGGCGATGACGATGGCGCCGCTCGCCGACTCGGCGAGGGTGAACATGGCGCCGGCGTGCGGGCCGCCCACGTGGTTGTGGTAGTCGGCCTGGTCGGGCAGGCGGACCACGGCGCGTTCCGGGGTGGTCTCGAGGAACTCGAGGTTGAGGGTACGGGCCATGGGAACCGTCGCGACGAGCATCTCGCCGACGGACATCTGATCTGCGCTCATGGGACGCGATGTTACCCACCAGTAGGCTACGTTGGCCATCCCTCCGGGGGCGGACGTCGCAGGGGCGGGCGCAGCCCTCTATCGTTACCGGTCATGTGGCCAGGACAGCAGCCGCCCGGGGGCGAGCAGAACCCGCAGGACGCGCACCAGAACCCGTACCGGCAGCCTGGCGGTCAGCAGCCGTACCCCCAGCAGGGGCAGCCACCGGCGGGGCAGCCGTACCCGGGACACCCGCAGAGCGGGCAGCAGCCGGGATACGGTCAGCCGGGTCACCCTCAGCCCGGGCACCACCAGCCGGGGTATCAGCAGCCCGGCCCCTACCCGCAGCAGCCGGCCGCGCCGCAGTACGCCCCGCCCGGCATGCCGCCGGGAGGCAGCCCGGACGGCAGCCGCAGGAGGAAGACCGTCCTCGCCGTCGTCGTGGCCACCGCGGTCGTCGCCGCGGCCGTCGTCACCGCCGTGGTGGTCATGGGCGGCGACGACAAGGGCGACGCCCCCCGCGCCGGCGGCGGAGGTTCTTCCGCGCCGCCGTCCCCCACGAAGGAGGCACCCTCCCCTCCCGCCTCCGCCACCGAGAATCCGCGCGGCGGCTCGGTCGAGGGGGCCAAGCCGACGATTCCCGGCTGGAAGGTCGTCACCAACCCGAAGTACGGCACCGCCTTCGACGTACCGCCCGAGTGGGAGGTGAAGTCGCCCGGTCTGACGGTCAGTTTCTCGGACGACGAGGACAAGCCGCTCATCTCCATGTCGTCCCCGGCGTACTTCAAGAGCGGCTGGTGCGGCAAGAACACGATCCTCGGCGCGGCCGGGACCCGTGGTGCGAACGGGGCGAGCAAGACGGGCCCCGAGGCCGAGAACGTGGCCGCCGCGTGGGTCTTCGGCGGGTACGACCAGAAGGAGACCGGCACGGTCAAGGTCTCCAAGGCGACGCCCTACACCTCGGGATCGGGGCTCAGGGGCAGCGTCTCCGTGGCCACCGTCACGGGCGTCAAGAAGGCGACCAAGTGTGACACCGACGGCAAGTCGATCGCCTTCGCCTTCGAGAACGCCAACGGTGACTTCGCCGTGTGGAGCCTGTTCACCTCGAAGGGCGTCAAGGACGAGCTGCCCGAGGCGACCGTCAAGCGGATCCTCGGCACGGTCCGGCTGGCCGGCTGATCCCGGCCCGGCCGCTCGTCCCGGCCGGTTCGCTCGTCCCGCCTCTCCGCTGGTCACGGCGGGTCCGGCCGGTTCCGGCCGGTCCGCCGCCCGGCCGGTTTGGCAAGAGCGGGGCACGGCAGCGATAGTCCCGAGGTGACAACTGCCCCCACCGCCCCCCGCCGTGTTCGCCGCCCCGACTGGGCCGACCGCAACTACGTACTGCTGACCGCCGCCGCGATCGTGACGAACCTGGGAACCCACGGCGCGCTCATCGCGTCGGCGTTCGCGGTTCTCCAGTCCGGCGGCGACGGCGGCGACGTGGGGATGGTGGCCGCCGCCCGTACCCTGCCGCTCGTCCTGTTCCTGCTCATAGGCGGCGCGGTGGCCGACCGCGTTCCCCGGCACCGCGTGATGGTGGCCGCCAACGCCGTCAACTGCGTGTCCCAGGCCGCCTTCGCGCTCCTCGTGCTGACGGGCGACCCCCAGCTGTGGCAGATGATGCTGCTGACCGGGCTCTGCGGCGCGGGCCAGGCGTTCTTCAACCCGGCGGCCGAGGGCATGCTCCTGTCGAGCGTCAGCGGGGAGCAGGCCAACCGCGCGTTCGCCCTCTTCCGCATGGCGATGCACGGCGCGGCCATCGGCGGCGCGGCGCTCGGCGGGGCGCTGATCGCCGCCGTGGGACCCGGCTGGGTCCTCGCCGTCGACGCCGTCGCGTTCGCCTTCGCCGGCGCCCTGCGCGCCTTCCTCGACGTGCGCCACATCCCGCCCCGCAAGCCCGGCGGCGGGATGCTGGCCGACCTGCGGGAAGGCTGGCAGGAGGTCGTCGGGCGGCCCTGGCTGTGGGCCGTCGTGGCGCAGTTCTCGGTGGTCGTCGCCGTGGTCGGAGCCGCCGAGGCGGTGTACGGGCCGCTGGTCGCCCGGGACGAGCTCGGCGGCGCGGCGCCCTGGGGGCTGGCCCTGGCCGCGTTCGGCGTCGGCACGGTCGGCGGCGCGCTCATGATGATGCGGTGGCGGCCCCGGCGCCTGCTGCTCGCCGGGACGCTGTGCGTCTTCCCGCTCGCCCTGCCGTCGGCGGCGCTCGCGGTGCCGTTGCCGGTGGCCGGTCTGGCCGCGGTGATGTTCGTGAGCGGCGTCGCGATCGAGGTGTTCGGCGTCTCCTGGATGACAGCGCTGCACCAGGAGATTCCGGAGGACAAGTTCTCGCGGGTGTCGGCGTACGACTGGCTGGGGTCGGTCGCGATGCTGCCGGTCGCGACGGCGGTGGCGGGCCCGGTCGAGAACCTGGTGGGCCGCCAGGAGGCGCTGTGGGGCTGCGCGGCGCTGGTGGTGCTCGTGACGGCCGCGGTGCTGTGCGTGCCGGACGTACGGCGCCTGACGCGCCGTACGCGTGAAGTGGCCCGCACGGACGGGGCGCTGGCCGTGTCAACCGACGTGGAAGGCGCCCCCGGGCGGCTCGGGTGACTCCACCGCGTCCTCGTCGCGCACGGGCGCCGCGCCCCCGGTGAACCGCGCCAGGGCCGGGCCGCTCTCCACGCGCGCCGGGAACACGTCGGCGGCCGTCCTGCGGGCCAGGGCCTGTGTGTCGATGGGGTCGTGGGAGGCGACGAGCACCGCGTTGCCGAAGCGGCGGCCGCGCAGCACGCCCGGTTCCGCGATCAGCGCCAGCTCCCCGAAGACGGCGGCGAAGGTGGCCAGTTGGGAGCGCAGGAAGGTGAACGGCGCGCCGTCCGCGAGGTTGGCGGCGTAGATCCCGCCGGGGCGCAGCACGCGCTCGGCCAGGCGGGCGTACTCCACGGACGTCAGGTGCGCGGGCACCCGTGAGCCGCCGAAGACGTCGGCGACGAGTACGTCGGCGGACGCGGCGGGGGCGCTTTCGAGCCACTGGCGCGCGTCGGCGCCGTGCACCCGCACGCCGGAGCCGTCGGGCAGCGGCAGATGCTCGGCGACCAGCGCCAGCAGGCCGCGGTCGGCCTCCACCACGTCCTGGCGCGAACCGGGCCGGGTGGCCGCGGTGTAGCGGGGCAGCGAGAGCCCGCCGCCCCCGAGGTGCAGTACGTCGAGGGGCGCGCCCTCCTCCGCCGCGCAGTCGACGACGTGGGCGAGCCGGCGCGCGTACTCGAACTCCAGGTGGGTGGGGGCGTCCAGGTCGACGTACGACTGCGGGGCCCCGTCGACCGTGAGCAGCCAGGCTCGCGGCCGGTCCACGTCGGGCATCAGCTTGGCGGTGCCCCCGTCCACGTCCCGGAACACCGGTATCGGCTCGTCCACCCCTTGCTCGTCCACCCCTTGCTCGTCCACCCCTTGCTCGTCCACGCCACCATTGTGCGCCGCCCGCCGCACCGGCCCCGACCACGCCGGCGCCAGGCGTCGGACCCGGCCCGCGCCGCCGCCGGGCCCCGGCAGCAGGGGTCCGGCGGGCGACGCACGGCCGAGGGACGACCGGGGCGGGGAGCCGCCCCGGTCGCCGGGTGGGCGTGGCGGGTCAGGCGAGCAGGTCCGTCACCGTGCCCGCGCCGACCGTGCGCCCGCCTTCGCGGATCGCGAAGCCGAGTCCCACCTCCAGCGGTACCTCACGGCCCAGTTCGACGGTCACGGTGACCGTGTCGCCGGGGCGGGCGACAGCCGTCGCGCCGAGGTCGATGTCCCCGACGACGTCCGCCGTACGGATGTAGAACTGCGGCCGGTACCCCGTCGTGACGGGCGTCGTACGACCGCCCTCCCGCGCCGACAGGACGTACACCTGCGCGGTGAAGCGACGGCTGGGCGTGACGCTGCCGGGCGCCGCCACCACGTGACCGCGGCGCACCGCGTCGCGCGGCATGCCGCGCAGCAGCAGCGCGACGTTGTCACCCGCCTGGGCGGACTCCATCGGCTTGCCGAAGGTCTCGAGACCGGTGACCGTACTGGCCTGTGGACCGGCGTCCGCCCCCAGCACCTCGACGCGGTCGCCGACCCTGATCGTGCCGCGCTCGACGGCGCCGGTGACGACGGTGCCGCGCCCGGTGATGGTCAGCACGTTCTCCACCGGCATCAGGAAGGGAGCGTCGGTGTACCGCTCCGGGACGGGTACGTAGGTGTCCACCGCGTCCAGCAGCGCCTCGATCGCCGCCGTCCACCGCGGGTCGCCCTCCAGCGCCCGCAGGCCCGACACCCGCACGACCGGCAGCGTGTCGCCGCCGTAGCCGTGCGCGGAGAGCAGTTCGCGCACCTCCAGCTCGATCAGGTCGGTCAGCTCCTCCTCGCCGGCGTCGGCCTTGTTGAGCGCGACGACGATGTGGTCGACGCCGACCTGGCGGGCGAGCAGGACGTGCTCGGCCGTCTGCGGCATGATCCCGTCGAGCGCGGACACGACGAGGATCGCCCCGTCGAGCTGCGCGGCGCCGGTGACCATGTTCTTCACGTAGTCGGCGTGGCCGGGCATGTCGACGTGCGCGTAGTGCCGGGTGCCGGTCTCGTACTCGACGTGCGCGATGTTGATGGTGATGCCGCGCAGCGCC
The DNA here is from genome assembly GCF_053610585.1 of Streptomyces sp. NPDC054887. Classification (NCBI taxonomy): domain Bacteria; kingdom Bacillati; phylum Actinomycetota; class Actinomycetes; order Kitasatosporales; family Streptomycetaceae; genus Streptomyces; species Streptomyces sp. NPDC054887. The sequence continues at coordinate 82,486 of NZ_JBSGYQ010000016.1, forward strand.
TCCTCGGGGGCCCGGTCGATGCGGTCGAACGGCACGAAGGTGCCGGTCCCGCGCTCGCTCAGGACCTTGGTGATGGCGGCGGTCAGGGTGGTCTTGCCGTGGTCGACGTGGCCCATGGTGCCGATGTTGAGGTGCGGCTTGGTGCGCACGTATGCCGTCTTCGGCATGGTGACTTCCTCGGAAGCTCGAAGCGTGGTGGGGACCCCTGGGCCTTGCCGACCCTCCCCCTGTGGGGTCCGCCGGACGATCCGGGAAGGGTCAGCTTCGGGCGCCGCCGAGCGGCGCTGCGGCAGTCGCGACTGCGGCGACTGCGGCGACTGCGGCGACTGCAATGGATGCCGCCGCTGCGGAGAGGGCGGACGGGGCAGCCTTCGGCGCGGCCGCGACTGCGGTCCGTGCTGCGAGGAAGGCGTACCCGTTCATGCGCCGATCTTCGCCCACGACCGCCCGCGCGTCGAACGATTTATCACTGCGGGCGGCTCCGTGCGGTGCACGTTACGGCGATCACATGTGCTTGTCGGTTAGTCTCCCCGGATGCTCGACACCGCCGCCCCGCCCGCGGGGTTCGCCGTCCGCTGCACCAGGACGCTGCTCTCCCCGTGGTCCCGGCTCTCGTTCCTCGTGCTGGTGCTCGCGGCGGCGGTGACGACCGTGCTGGTCTTCGAGCCGCAGCGGCTCCTGAGCGCGGGCTGGCCGCCGCACCTGAGCGGCGCGGGGGCCGTGGTGCTCTTCGCCGCCGCGTACGGGCTGTGCACGGCGGCGTTCGTACCGCGCCCGATCCTCAACCTGGCCGCGGGCGCCCTCTTCGGTTCGCAGGCCGGGCTCGCCGCCGCCGTGGCGGGTACGGTCGTCGGCGCCGGGATCGCCTTCGGGCTCGGCCGCGCCCTCGGGCAGGGCGCGTTGCGGCCGCTGCTGCGGGGCCGGGCGCTGCTCGCGGCGGACGGCCAGCTGAGCCGGCACGGGTTCCGCACGATGCTGGCGATCAGGCTCTTCCCCGGTGTGCCGTTCGCCGCCGCCAACTACTGCGCCGCGATCTCCCGCATGGGGTGGCCGCCGTTCCTGCTGGCCACGGGCATCGGTTCGATCCCCAACACGGCGGCGTACGTCATCGCGGGGAGCAGCGCCTCGTCGCCCACCTCCCCCGCGTTCCTGATCGCGACGGGTTTCATCGCGCTGTCGGGCCTGGCCGCGGCCGTGGTCGCCTGGCGCAAGCGCCACCGCCTGCGCGGCGACCGAACCGGCGCCTGAAACGCGTCGGCGGGCCCCCGGCAGCGCGCGCGAGGAAGGTGCCCGGCCGGGCGCACGGAAGCCCGTCTCCCCCTGATCGGGTACGCAGCCGGGGGTTCCCGCAGCGCCGACATCTTCGGGCGATACGCTGCCCACCGACTGACCTTGACTGCCTGCACGCTGCACGCCGCTGCACAAATACATCGGGACGGCCTTAGCCCCATGAGTTGGTTCGAATCATTCATCCTCGGACTCGTCCAGGGGCTCACCGAGTTTCTGCCGATCTCGTCGAGCGCCCACCTGCGGCTGACGGCGGCCTTCGCCGGCTGGCACGACCCGGGTGCGGCCTTCACGGCGATCACCCAGATCGGCACCGAAGCGGCCGTCCTCATCTACTTCCGCAAGGACATCGCGCGGATCGTCTCCGCCTGGTGCCGGTCGCTGGTCGACCGGTCGATGCGCAGTGACCACGACGCGCAGATGGGCTGGCTCGTCATCGTCGGCTCCATTCCCATCGGCGTGCTCGGCGTCACGTTCAAGGACCAGATCGAGGGCCCGTTCCGCGACCTGCGCCTGATCGCCACCACGCTGATCGTGATGGGCATCGTCCTCGGCGTCGCCGACCGCCTCGCGGCCCGCGACGAGACCGGCGGCAAGCACCGCGCGATCCGGGAGCGCAAGACGCTGAAGGAACTGGGCGTACGGGACGGCCTGATCTTCGGCGTCTGCCAGGCCATGGCCCTGATCCCGGGCGTCTCCCGCTCCGGCGCGACGATCAGCGGCGGCCTTCTGATGGGCTACACCCGCGAGGCGGCGGCGCGCTACTCGTTCCTGCTGGCCATCCCCGCCGTGCTGGCGTCCGGGCTCTTCGAGCTCAAGGACGCGGGCGAGGGCGGCCACGTCTCGTGGGGACCGACGATCTTCGCGACGCTGATCGCCTTCGTCGTCGGCTACGCGGTGATCGCCTGGTTCATGAAGTTCATCACCACCAAGAGCTTCATGCCGTTCGTGATCTACCGGATCATCCTGGGCATCGCGCTGTTCATCCTGGTCGGCACGGACACGCTGAGCCCCCACGCGGGCGAGTCGGCGGGCTGACCGGCACTCCTCACCAGTGCGAAGGGCGAGCCAGCCCGGGCGGGAGCCTGGTGCCGGCGTCGCCCTTCGCCGCGTTCAGCTGCGACTGGGTGAGGAAGAAGCTGCCCGTGAGGTCGGCCCCCGACAGGTCGGCGTCGCGCAGGTCCGCGCCGATCAGGTCGGCCACCCTGAGATCGGCTCCCTTGAGATCGGCCCCTATCAGGTACGCGCCCCGCAGGTCGGCGCCGTGGAGGTCGGCGCCCCGCAGGTTCGCCCCGATGAGGTCCGCGCCCCGGCGGTTCTTCTTCGCCCCGCCCCGCCTGCCGCTCTTCCTGCCGCCGTTGCGGCCGTTGCCCGCGGGGCCGTCCGCCGCGCGGGTGGCACCGGCCCGCACGAGTTCGCTCGTCCGCAGCAGGAGCACGTTGACCTCCTGCCGGTGCGCCGCCACGTCCAGGGCGAGAATCTCGTCGGGAGTGCCCTGGGCGAGGCTGTCGATCCTGGTCACCGCCCCGCGCAGGTCCTCGTGGAGCGGGCGGGCCGGCTCCAGCGCCAGCGCCTCGGTGAGGTACTGGAGCAGTTCGTGGAGCTGCCGCACGACGGGGAGCAGCGCGAACATCTCCCGCGCCGTGTCCGGGGCCCGGCGCCAGTCCTGCCCGGCGTACGTGACCTGGGATATCCGCTGGCCCGCGCCGAAGCAGTCGTACACCGTGCAGCCCTGGAAGCCCTCGGACCGCAGGCGGGCGTGGACGCCGCAGCGGAAGTCGGGACGGAGGTTGTGGCAGGGGTCGCCGGCGTCCTTGTCGACCGCGAAATCGGCGGAGGCCGTGAAGGCGAGTGCGACGCAGCACAGTGCGAAGCAGTTCGCGCAGTCGGCGCGCAGGTCCGGGCCGCCTCGGCCGGGGACGGATTCCGCGGAAACGCGCTGCTCGGACAAGGTGTTCTCTCTCCTGGTGACTGCGGGTGACCGGCTGGGCGTCCTCGCCCGGCGCAGGACGATCAACTGTAGTGCGAGGAACGACACTGCCGATCGGGTGCTCACTGTCAGTGCTTGGACGTAGTCTTATCGCATGTACCGCACACCCCCGCCGGTTGGATCCGTGCGCCCTCTGACCGAGGCGAATGAGGCGATTCGCGCTCTGGTGGAGTCGCGCGCCGACGAGGCATGGCCTGCGGACGAGTACGAGACGCTGCTCCTCCAGTGGGCGGCGGCCGTGCGCGGCGAGGTCGTCGAGGCGGCCTGACACAGGCGTTGAGCGGTCTGCCCTTCGCCGGTGCCGCACCGCCCGACGGCCGCCCGTTGCCCTCGTCCGTGCGTACGGGGCACCTCCGGCCCGTACGGGCTCTTGGCGTGGGCCGCCCGCTGCCGGAGACTGGGCCGATGACGCAGCGGGAAGAGGTCGCCACCCTCATCGACCGGTTCGCCGTCGACGCGGTCGTCACCGGCTACGCGGTGGCCGTGGACGACGCCGACTGGGCGGCGTACCGCGCCCTGTTCACTCCGGGCGGGCGGGCCGACTACCGCAGCGCCGGAGGCATCGAGGGGCCGGCTGCCGAGGTCGCCGACTGGCTCGCGCGGGCGATGCGCCTCTTCTCCGTGCGCCAGCACCTCATCGTCAACAGGCGGTTGCGGCTGGAGCATTCGAGCGGCGCCGCCGGGGACCGCGCGGCCGTCCAGGCCGACTACGTGAACCCGATGAGGCGGGAAGCGGCACCCGGTGACGGTTCGTCCGGCGACGTCTCTCGGCCGTGGAACGAGCCCGACTTCGTGTCCGGCGGGCGCTACGCGTTCGGGCTGCTGCGTATGGAGGACGGCTGGCGGCTCAGTTCGGTGGTCGTTCGCGAGAAGTGGCGGCGCACCACCCCCTGACGTGCGGGAATCTGTTAGGCCGGGCCCGTCGCGGGCACACTGTCCGCGATCGCCGCGCTGCCCCACACTGGGAGCAGGGACCGCTCCCGGGCTCCCCTCGGGGGCGCAGTCGGCGGGACGAGGAGGCGCGCGTATGCGGATGCCGGCCGGCCTGCTGGACCGGTTGTCGTCGCCCTGGTGGCGCGGCGCCGCCGCGGTGGTGCTCGGAGCGCTGCCCGCGCTGTCCTTCCCCGCGCCCTCCCTCTGGTGGTTCGCGTACGTCGCCCTCGTGCCGTGGATGCTGCTGATCCGCTCGGCGCCGACGTGCCGGCGGGCGGCGCTGGACGGCTGGCTCGGAGCCACCGGATTCATGATCGCCGTACATCACTGGCTGATGCCGAGCCTCCATGTGTTCATCGTGGTCCTGGCTGCCCTGCTGGCACTTCTGTGGCTCCCCTGGGGCTGGCTGGTCGGGTCGATGCTGGGCGGGACGCCGTCGGCCCGCCGGGCGACGGCCGCGCTCGCCGTCGTGCCGTCCGGTTGGCTGATGGCGGAACTGGTCAGGTCCTGGCAGGGGTTGGGCGGCCCGTGGGGGCTGCTCGGTTCCAGCCAGTGGGAGGTCGCCCCGGCGCTGCGGGTGGCGTCGGTCGGCGGTGTCTGGCTGGTGAGCCTGCTGGTCGTGGCCGTGAACACCGGCGTCGTGGTGCTGGTGGCCGTGCCCGCGGCCCGCAGGCCCGTCGTCGCGGCGCTGGCCGCCTGCGCCGTCGCGGTGGGCGCCGTCTGGGCGTGGGCGCCGCGTCCCGAGCAGACCGGCCGGGTGCGCGTGGCCGTCGTACAGCCGGGTGTCGTCAGCGGCCCCGAGCGGCGTTTCGCGGTGAGCGAGGCGCTCACCCGCGATCTCGCGGAGCGGGAGCCGGACCTGGTGGTGTGGGGCGAGAGCAGCGTCGGGGCGGACCTGGCCGCCCGGCCCGACCTCGCGGCCCGGCTCGCGGACCTGTCCCGGCTGGTGGGCGCCGACGTCCTGGTCAACGTCGACGCGCGGCGCTCGGACCGGCCCGGCATCTTCAAGAGTTCGGTGCTGGTCGGCGCGAACGGCGTCGACGGACAGCGCTACGACAAGATGCGCCTGGTCCCCTTCGGCGAGTACGTCCCCGCCCGGTCGGTGCTCGGCTGGGCCACCTCCGTGGGCAAGGCCGCGGGCGAGGACCGCAGGCGCGGCACGAGCCCCGTGGTGATGACGCTCGCCGACGGGCTGCGCGTCGGTCCTCTGGTGTGCTTCGAGTCGGCGTTCCCCGACATGAGCCGGGAGCTGACCCGCCGGGGCGCGCAGGTGCTGGTCACCCAGTCGGCGACCTCGACGTTCCAGCACAGCTGGGCTCCCGAGCAGCACGCCTCGCTCGCGGCGCTGCGGGCCGCCGAGAGCGGCCGGCCGGTGGTGCACGCGACGCTCACCGGCGTCAGCGCGGTGTACGCCGCCGGCGGCGAACGCGTCGGCCCGCCGCTGGGGACGGAGGAGAGCACCTCGGCGGTGTACGACGTTCCGCTCGCCGGGGGTTCGACGGTGTACGTCCGGGCGGGCGACTGGGCGGTGCACGGCGCGCTCGCCGTACTGGTGCTGCTGGGCGCGGTGACGGGCGTACGCGCCCTCAGACGGCCCGCTGCTCCTCGACCGCCAGGACCACCCGCTCGCACAACTCGTGCGTCAGCAGGGCGTCCTGGGCACTGATCCGCTTCCCCGCGCGTACGGCGTCCAGGAACGTGTCGACGGACTGCTCGATGCCCCGCTGGCGCGCCACCGGCACCCAGTCGCCGCGCCGCCGGACGGTCGGCTGCCCCTTGTGGTCGACGACGTCGGCGAGGTTGAGTACCTGGCGCTTGGTGTCCTGGCCGGAGACTTCGAGGATCTCCTCGGTGGAGCCGTTCATGCGGTTCATGGTGCCGATGGCCGTGAAGCCGTCGCCCGACATCTGGAGGACGACGTGGTGGACCAGTCCGTCCACGGCCTTCGCCCGTACGTCGACGTGGTCGACGGTGCCGGGCACGAGGAAGCGCAGGGTGTCGACGACGTGGATGAAGTCGTCGAGGACGAGGGTGCGCGGGTCCTCGGGCAGGCCGACGCGGTTCTTCTGCATGATGATCAGGTCGCGCGGATGCTCGGCGCACTGCGCGTACGGGGGAGCGAGCCGCCGGTTGAAGCCGACGGCGAGGCTCACCCCGCGGTCCTCGGCGAGCCGTACGAGCCGCTCGGACTCGGCCAGTTCGTAGGCGAGCGGCTTGTCGACGTACGTCGGGACGCCCGCCTCCAGGAGCCGGGTGACGATCTGCGGGTGCACGGCGGTGGGCGCGTGCACGAAGGCGGCGTCCAGACCCTGCGCGAGCAGCGCGTCGAGGCTCGTGTGGCGCTGCGGCGCGGGGATCCGGTAGGTCGCGGCGACCTGCGCGAGGGTGGCCGGCGTGCGCGTCTGGAGGTGCGGTTCGAGGCCCGGGCGGGCGGTCAGTACGGGCAGGTATGCCTTCTGCGCGATGTCTCCGAGCCCGATGACGCCGACCTTCACGGAGGGTCTCCCTTAACGCTGTGCCTGATCGCGGACCTCGCGGTCCCGTGCCCCGGCAGCATACGTGCGCTGCGGCGGCCGCCAGTTCGCGATGCCGTCGAAGGTGCGCAGGGCGAGGCCGGGGCCGGGGCCGAACGCGGCCAGCCGCATCAGGGTGTCGCGCACGGCCACGGCAGGGGCGCCGCGCAGCGACACCAGCCGTGCGACCGTCGCGGACTTGCGGACGATGCCGGTGGTGCGCGGCAGCCGGTCGGCGGAGTACCCCGCGAGGCCGGCCTGAAGTGCGGCCGCGTCCGGGAGGTGGTGGGCCAGCACGACGCCGTCCTCGACGGCCTGGTTCCCGCCCTGGCCCAGCATGGGGCACATGGCGTGCGCGGCGTCGCCGACCAGCACGGTCCGGCCGCGGTGGAAGGCGGGCAGTGGGTCGATCAGGTGGTGCACGTCGTGGCGCAGGACCTGGGCGGGGTCGGCCGCTTCGATGAGCTGGGGGACCGGGTCGTGCCAGTCGCCGAACCTGCGCAGGAGTTCGGCCTTCTCACCGCCCGGCGCGCGTTCTCCGGCGGGGGCGACGGCGGCGGCGTACGCGTAGACGCGCCCGTCCTTCAGCGGCTGGCTGCCCCACAGCGTCCCGCGCCCCCAGGTCTCGTGCGGCGGGAAGGCGGGAACGGCGCCGGCGGGCACGACGACGCGCCAGGTGGTGAAGCCGGAGTAGCGGGGGCCGGCGTGCTCGGGGAAGAGGGCGCGGCGGGTCGCGGAGCCGATGCCGTCGGCGCCGACGACGAGGTCGGCCTCGATGTCCCCGTCGGGGGTGGTGACCACGGCGGGGCGGCCGCCTGCGACGCCGGGTTCGGCCGACATCGCGGGGCACCCCGTGCGTATCGCGCCGTCGGGGAGCCGGGCGGCGATGCGTTCGACGAGGGTGGCGCGGTGCAGGAGCACGAGGGGGCCGCCGAAGCGCTCGGCGGCGGCGGCGCTGTTCGTGCGGGACAGCCAGCGGCCCCCCGGGGAGCGCATGCCCCCGTCGCCCTGCCAGGCGGCCAGCGCGCGGATCTCCTCGCCGACGCCGATGACGTCGAGGGCGTGGTGCCCGTTGGGCGCGAGGCCGATCCCGGCTCCGACGGCTTCGAGGGAGGCGGCGCGTTCCAGGACGGTGACGTGCCAGCCGCGCTGGTGGAGGGCGACGGCGGCGGTCAGTCCGCCGATCCCGCTCCCCACGACTACGGCGTGCGGCTGGCTCTTGGGATTCATGGGCATGACCACTCCTCGGGAACTACACCTGTAGTAACCCCATGAGCGTACTACAGGTGTAGTGAGCGCGGTAGGTTGGTCCCATGACCGCACGCGCCGCAGCGGGCCGCTCCCGCCCCGAACTGATCGCCGACACCGCCCTGGCCCTGCTCTGCGAGCGCGGCATGCGCGGGCTCACCCACCGGGCGGTCGACGAACGCGCCGGTCTGCCGCAGGGCTCGACCTCCAACTACGCCCGTACGCGGCAGGCGCTGCTGGAGGCGACGGTGCGCCGGCTGGCCGAGCGCGAGGCGCGGGTGCTCGCCGTGGACGAGATGCCGGCCCCGGCGGCCGGACTCGACGCCGTCGTGGGGGCGTTCGCGACGGCCCTGCACCGTCATCTGGCACACCACCGCGAGCTGCTGGTCGCGCGGTACGAGCTGGGCCTCGAGGCGACCCGCCGCCCCGAACTGCGCGACTTCTACGACGCGACGGGCCGCCGCCGCTTCCGCGAACCCCTGAACGCGCTGATGACGGCGGCGGGTTCGCGGGAGCCCGAGCGGCACGCCCTGTCGCTGGTGGCGTGGTGCGAGGGGCTGATGTTCTCCTGCGCCGCCGGCTCGTACCACTCGGCGGTCCCCAGCGAGGAGGAGCTGCGCAAGGGCTTCGGCGAACTGCTGCGCGGGATGCTCGGCACGCCGGAGCCCGGGGCCGGGCCCGGGTCGGCGCGGAACGGGCTGGCGCCGAGTGGATCAGTGCGTGACGATGACCGCCATGACGCATCCTGACGTACGCATCGATCCCCCCACCACCGCCGGCGAGCGCGAAATGCTCGAGACCTGGCTGGAGTTCCACCGCGAGACGCTGGCGCTCAAGTGCGCCGGCCTGAACGACGAGCAGCTGCGGGAGACCTCCGCGCCGCCGTCCACCCTGTCCCTGCTCGGGCTCGTACGGCACATGACGGAGGTCGAGCGGGGCTGGTTCCACCGGGTCCTGGGCGGCGAGGACGCCCCGAAGCTCTACTACAGCGACGAGAACCCGGACGGCGACTTCCAGGTGACCGAACGGGACACCTGGGCCGAGGCGCACACCGCCTGGCGCGACGCGATCGGCCGGGCACGCGAACTGGCCGCGCAGCACTCCCTCGACGACCTCGGCAAGGGCGAGCACCGCAGCGGGAAGCCGTACAACCTCCGCTGGATCTACGTCCACATGATCGAGGAGTACGCCCGTCACAACGGCCACGCGGACCTGCTGCGGGAACGCATCGACGGCACGACCGGGGACTAGTACTCGTCCGGCGCGCGGCGGCTCCCGCCCGCCCGCGCGGCGTCCGGTGCGGGCGGGCGCGCGGCGGGAGACCGTCCTGCGCGCACCCGTACCCGCCGGGCGCTCGCGCGACTCCGGTTAGGGGCGGGGATGCGTGGCGTGCGGCGTCGCGGCCGGGCGGGACGTGTCAGGCCCGGACCCGGGCATCACTCGTGTGGGCCAATATCCCACGCGGGTACGCGAAAACCTCCGCGCGCCCACCAGAGTTGCGCGGGTGCACCGAACGAGAACCACAGTGAAGCTCCTCGTGGGAGTGGCGGTCACGGCCGTCTCCGCCACCGTCAGCGGCTGCGTCGCGGTAGAGCCCCCGGCCTCCCCCGCCGCCGTACCCGCTCCCGACGCCCCGCCCCTCCCCCGGGGCGGAGCGGTGGAGCCGCAGATCGTCCAGGCTCCCGCCCGCGAGGCCCTGGACGCCGCGCTCCGGCCGCCGAAGGAGGCGGCTCCCGGTGCCGAGCGGCAGGAGACCCCGGCGGTACGCCGGACCGCGCGGCCCGCACCGCCCCGCCGCCCGGCCCGGCTGCCGGCGGCGGACCCCGCCCCCGCGCGGCCCGTGCCCGCCGCGCCCGCGCCGCCGAAGGCCGCGGTGCCGGTGCCGCGCGTCCTGCCGTCCCTGCCGGCGCCCGTCCCCGGCGGGGCCGACGTGTGCGCGCTCGGCGAGGGCTACGGGGGCTGGCAGCACGACAGCCCGCAGGCCCGCATCTGCCGCGACACGTACGGGCGTTGACGCACGGGACGGCCGGCCGGCGGTCGTCGCCCGGCGTCCTGCGCCTCTCCCCGTCCCTCACCCCGCGTCCGCGAGCCTCCGCTCCAGCCGGTCGATCGCCGCCCGCACACCGTCCCCGTAGCCGTCGTTCCCCAGCGCGTCCGACGCCGCGCGCGCCCGTCCGAGGTGGGTGCGCGCGGCGTCCGGGCGGTGCAGCTTCAGGTAGTCGGCGGCGAGGTTGAGGTGCAGCGAGGGGTAGAAGCCGCGTACCGCGACCGACGCGTCGTGCCGGGCCACCCGTTCGCCGGTGAGCCCGTCGGCGGCCGCCAGCGCTCTCAGGTCCCACGCCAGTTCGTCACCGGCGTCGTCCTGGGTGTCCGCCATGTAGTGGGCGAGGGTGCACCGGTGGAACGCGTCACCGTCCTCACCGATTTCCGTCCACAGCTCCGCGAGGCGGTTGCGCGCCTCCTCGCGGTCCCCGGCGTGGAGAAGCATGATCGCCTGTCCGATCCGCGTCATCGTGACGTCGTCGGACGTCCCCTGCTGCCCCATCGCCGTTTCTCCTCGCCCGCCGCACGTGAAAGCCAATACCGACGATCACGACGCTAGCCCCCGGCACCGACAATCGGGCTCAGGCTCGGGCGGCGCCCTGACGGCGCTCCGCCAGGCCGGTGACCGGAGGGGCGGGCCGGCCGGACGGAGCAGCCCGGTGGACGAGCGGCCGAGGGGGCCGGCCGCCCCGTGCACCCTGCGGCTACGGCCGGGCCCGGTCAGCCCAGGTTCGGCACGGTCCAGTCGATGGGCTGGTGCCCCTGGGCCGCCACCGCCTCGTTGATCTGCGTGAACGGCCGGGACCCGAAGAACTTCTTCGCCGAGAGGGGCGAGGGGTGCGCGCCCTTCACGACCACGTGGCGCTCCTGGTCGATCAGCGGCAGCTTCTTCTGCGCGTAGTTGCCCCAGAGCACGAAGACCGCCGGGTCGGGCCGCGAGGCCACGGCGCGGATCACCGCGTCCGTGAACGTCTCCCACCCCTTGCCCTTGTGGGAGTTGGCCTCGCCGGCCCGCACCGTCAGCACGGCGTTGAGCAGCAGGACACCCTGCTCGGCCCACGGCATGAGGTAGCCGTTGTCCGGGACGGGTGTGCCCAGCTCCGCGTTCATCTCCTTGTAGATGTTCCGCAGGGACGGAGGCACCTTGACGCCCGGCCGCACCGAGAAGCACAGGCCGTGGCCCTGGCCTTCGCCGTGGTAGGGGTCCTGGCCGAGGACCAGGACCTTCACCCGGTCGTACGGCGTGGCCTCCAGGGCGGCGAAGACCTCCTCGCGCGGCGGGTAGACCGGCCCGTTCGCCCGCTCCTTCTCGACGAATTCGGTGAGCTGCTGGAAATAGGGCTTCTGCAGCTCGTCCCCGAGGACGCCGCGCCAGGACTCGGGCAGCATGTCGGTGTCGGTCACGTCAACAACCTCCGGTAAACGATCAGTTCCTCATCAAAGAACCTACCTGGGGCCACTGACAACGGACTCCTACCAGCTGGTCTTCTTGTGCAGCTGCCACACCTGCATGATCGTCTGCGGGTCCAGCGCCCGCTCGGCGCCCGCGATCTCGTCGGATGCGGCGACGTACAGCTTGCCCTGCCACAGGGGCAGCAGGCGTACGTCCTCCAGCAGGATCTCCTGGGCACGGCCGAACTGGTCGCCCACCGCGGCGCGGTCGCTCTCCTGCCGCGTCTTGGGCAGCAGGCTGGCCGTGATCTCCGGGGTGTCGTACGGCGTGCCGACGGCGTTGTTCTCGCCGACGAACGGGGCGACGAAGTTGTCCGGGTCCGGGAAGTCGGGAGACCAGCCACGCCCGAACACCGGGTACTCGCCCTTCTGGTAGCCCTTGTAGAAGGCGTTCCACGGGCGGTGCTTGAGCGTGATCTTGAACAGTCCCGACTCGTCCAGCTGCCGCTTGAGCTCGGCGAACTCCAGAGCGGTCGCGGAGCCGTACCGGTCGGAGGTGTACCAGAAGGTCAGCGGGACCGGCTCGGTGATGCCCGCCTCGGCGAGGATGTTCTTCGCCTTCGGCACGCTCGGCTCGCCGTAGGCGTCGAAGAAGCTCGTCGCGTGGCCGGCGACCCCGCTCGGGATCATCGAGTACAGGGGCTCCGCGGTGCCCTTGTAGACCTTGTCGACGAGGGCTCCGCGGTCCACCACCTGGGCGATGGCCCGGCGGACGGCGGGCTTGCGCGCGTTCGGGTCCTTGGGGTTGAAGACCAGGTAGCGGATCTCGGCGCCCGTCGCCTCGACGACCTGGAGCTGCTTCTCCTTCGGCTGGTCCTCGAGGTCGATGACCTGCTCGGCGGTCAGACCGCGGAACGTCGCGTCGATCTCCTTCTTCTTCAGGGCCGCGACCATCACCGCGGAGTCCTGGTAGTAGTGGATCGTGACGGCGTCGTTCTTGAGTTCGGCGAACCCGTCGTACTTGGGGTTCTTCACGAGCTCGGCCATCTTGTCCCGCTGGTACGACGCGAGGGTGTAGGGCCCCGAACCCGTCAGCCGGTTGCCCGTGCGGAGCTTGTCCTTCGGGTAGTCCGCGGGGCTGACCATCGACATCGCGGGCGTCGCGAGGACGAAGGGGAAGGTGGCGTCCGGCTTGTTCAGGCGGAAGGTGATCTCCCGGTCGCCGCTCGTCTCCACCTTGTCGAGGCTGGAGAGGAGGCCGCTCGGGCCACCCTTCTGCCCGATGGTGGTGATCCGGTCGATCGAGTGCTTGGCCGCCTCGGCGTCCAGCGGCGTCCCGTCGGAGAACGTGAGGCCCTCGCGGAGCGTGCAGGTGTAAACCTTGTTCGAGGTGTCCGTGAAGGCGCACTTCTCGGCGGCGTCGGGCTCGGGTGTGGTGCTCCCCGTGGGGTAGCTCACCAACGTCTGGAAGACGTTTCTGTAGAGCTCCCAGGAACCGTCCCACGCGCCGGCCGGGTCGAGTGTGCTGGGCGTGCTCGTCGTGCCGACAGAGAGCTTCTGCTCGGTGTCGGACTGATCACTGGACAGCATCCCGCATCCGCTCAGCAGGGATATGGACGCAAGGGCTGCAGCGGACTGCAGACATCTGGTCCGGTTGAACACGTGCACGCTCCTCGATCAGCCATGGGTCGGCAGACCATACCGCAGCGCCCTGTCCGGTCAACGGGCAGACCCGGCAGGGCGCTTAGGCATAATCCACAGTAAAACCGGGTAAAGCGACTCAGCCGACGCCGGCGTTCAGGAAGATACCTCCGTCGACGACCAATGTCTGCCCCGTGATCCAGTCCGATTGGTCCGAAGTGAGGAAGGCGGCGGCTCCGCCGATGTCCTGCGGAACGCCGAGCCGCCCCAGCGGGTACGCCGCCGCGGCCTCGGCCTCCCGGCCCTCGTAGAGCGCCTCGGCGAACTTGGTCTTCACCACGGCGGGCGCGATCGCGTTCACCCGGACCCCCGGCGCGAACTCGTGCGCCAGCTGGAGGGTCAGGTTGACCATGGCCGCCTTGCTCATGCCGTACGCGCCGATGAAGGGCGAGGCGGAGATGCCGGCGACCGACGCGATGTTGACGATCGCCCCGCCGTTCTCCTTCTGCCACGCCTTCCAGGTCTGCTGCGCGAACCCGAGCGCGGAGATCACGTTCGTCTCGTACGTCTTGCGGGCGACGCCGAGGTCCAGCTCGGCGATCGGCCCGAAGACCGGATTCGTGCCCGCGTTGTTGATTAGGTAGTCGACGCGGCCGAACGCCTCCATGGCCCGCTCGACGGCGATCGCCTGGTGCGCCTCGTCGTGGGCCTTGCCCGCGACGCCGATCACCCGGTCCGCGCCGAGCCGCTCGACGGCCTCCTTGAGCGCCTCCTCGTTGCGTCCGGTGATGCACACCCGGTCGCCGCGCGAGACGAGCGCCTCGGCGACGCCGTAGCCGATGCCGCGGCTCGCGCCCGTGATGAGCGCGACCTTGCCGCTGTCCCGTGCCTCTGTCTCAGCAGTCATGTCCCTCAGTCCCTCGAATCCCTGGTCGGTGCGGCGCGTCAGTTGAGCGGGCCGCCGGCGACGTACATGACCTGGCCGGAGACGAAGCCGGCGTCCTCGCCCGTGAAGAAGGCGATGGCGTTGGCGATGTCGGCCGGCGTGCCGACGCGCTGCACGGGGATCTGGGTGGCGGCGGCGGCCTGGAACTCCTCGAAGCCCATGCCGACGCGGGCGGCGGTCTGCGCGGTCATCTCGGTGACGATGAAGCCGGGGGCGACGGCGTTGGCCGTGATGCCGAACTTGCCGAGCTCCTTGGCGAGGGTCTTGGTGAAGCCCTGGAGGCCGGCCTTGACGGCGGAGTAGTTCGCCTGGCCGCGGTTGCCGAGCGCCGAGCTGCTGGAGAGGCTGACGATACGGCCGAACTTGGCGTCCACCATGTGCTTCTGGCAGGCCTTGGCCATCAGGAACGCGCCCTTGAGGTGCACGTTCACCACGGTGTCCCAGTCGGACTCGCTCATCTTGAAGAGCAGGTTGTCGCGCAGGACGCCCGCGTTGTTCACGAGGATCGTCGGCGCACCGAGCTCGGCCGCGACGCGCGCCACGGCCGCCTCGACCTGCGCGCTGTCGGACACGTCGCAGCCGACCGCGAGGGCGGTGCCGCCCGCCGCGGTGATCTTCTCGACGGTGTCCTTGCACGCGGCCTCGTCGAGGTCGAGTACGGCGACGGCGCGGCCCTCTGCGGCCAGACGCACGGCGGTGGCGGCGCCAATGCCGCGCGCCGCCCCGGTCACGATCGCGACACGCTGCTCGGTGGTGGACATGCTGGTTCTCCTCGCCCTCGGTGCGGCCGCCGTGTCACCGGGAGTGAGTTCCCGATCACTGAGCAACCGCTTAGTAGCTTCAGCAGACGTGACGCTAGAAGCCCTGGCACCCGGTGTCAACGGCCCGTGGGGCCACCCGGTGCACGAGTAGCGGAGATCACCGCACCAGCAGGTCGAGCAGACGCTCGATCTCGGCCTCCGGATCAGCCGTCAGGCCGGTGTGCACCGGCCCCGGCTGCACGACGGTGCTGCGCGGCGCGATCAGCCAGCGAAAGCGCCGTCCGGGGTCGTCGCCCGCCGCCTGTCCGGCCGCCGCGCCGCCCCCGCAGACGCCCTCCACGGCGCGCAGGGCGGCCCGTACGCCCGCCACGTCGGCGCCGGGGTCGAGGGCCCGCAGTTTGGTCTCGTCGAGGTGTGTCCTCGCGGCCACGAAGGACTTGGCCCGGCAGTAGACGAGCACGCCGGCGTTGAACATCTCGCCCCGCTCCATCCGCGGCACGACGCGCACCAGCGCGTACTCGAAGACATCGCGCCCGGTGCTCATGCGCCGCTGTCCTTCGCGCTCTGCCCGGCCGGCCGGGGCCTCGGCGTCAGGCGGTCCGCCAGCCAGCCGGGGGCCTGCGACGGCTTGTCCTTGGTGGGCGCGCTGACGGTGACGCGCTCGTGGATGGTCGCGGCGCGCGGCAGCAGGGCGTCGACGTAGGCGCGGCGCAGCGCGTCGGTGCTGTCGAAGCCGGGCTCGTCGACGAGCCACTCGGCGGGGACCTCGGCGGCGACCTCGGTCAGCAGCTCCTCGGTGACCAGCGGCGCGAGCTCGGCGGCCGCGGCCGCGATGTCCGGGCCGAACGGCGCGAGCACGTGGTCGGAGGCGTTGTACGGCTTCGCGGAGGCGCTCGCGGCGGTCGGCCAGTTGTGCTGCCAGATCATGGTGGCGCCGTGGTCGATGAGCCACAGGTCGCCGTGCCAGACGAGCAGGTTGGGGTTGCGCCAGGAACGGTCGACGTTGTTGATCAGCGCGTCGAACCACACCACCCGGCCCGCCTCGGCCGGGTCCACCTCGTAGGCGAGCGGGTCGAAGCCGATCGATCCCGGGAGGTAGTCCATGCCGAGGTTCAGTCCGCCGCTCGCCTTGAGCAGTTCCTGCACCTCCTGGTCGGGCTCCGCCAGGCCGATCACCGGGTCGAGCTGGATGGTGACCAGTTCGGGGACGCGCAGCCCGAGCCGGCGGGCCAGTTCGCCGCAGACGACCTCGGCGACCAGGGTCTTGCGGCCCTGGCCCGCGCCGGTGAACTTCATGACGTACGTGCCGAGGTCGTCGGCCTCGACGATTCCCGGGAGCGAGCCGCCCTCACGCAGGGGCGTGACGTAGCGGGTCGCTGTGACTTCGGAGAGCATTTCCCCAGATTACTGCCGCCCTGACAGGGTTTCGCTCACATATTCGCGTGCCCGGTTGCCCTGGCTCGCGGGCCGCCGGTGCGAGACTCGCCGAAGAAGTCGCCCGGCGGGTGAACGCCGCTGCCCGGCCCCCCGTACAACACCGCACAGCCGTTGACCGAAGGGGAGTACACGCATGACGGGCACCACGGGATCTCACGAGACAGGGCGGCTGCTCGGCCGCCGTACGGTCGTCACCGCGGTGGGCGCCGCCGGGGTCGCCGCGGCGCTGACGGCGTGCGGCGGTTCGGACGGCGACAGCCCGTCCGGCGCCGTGGCCGACAAGCCCGTCGGCGGCGAGGGCGCGGCGGGCGGCGGAGGCGGACAGGGCGGCGGCGCGGTGCTGGCCAGGACGGCCGACATCCCGGAGGGTGGCGGGAAGGTCTTCGCCGATCAGGGTGTGGTGGTCACGCAGCCCACCGCGGGGCAGTTCAAGGCGTTCTCGTCGAAGTGCACCCACCAGGGGTGCGCGGTCAAGGACGTGGCCGACGGGATGATCAACTGCCCGTGCCACGGGAGCATGTTCGACGCGACCGACGGCAGTGTGAAGGGCGGCCCCGCGAAGCAGCCGCTGCCCGCGGCCGCCATCAAGGTCGAGGGCGACTCGATCACCCTTGCCTGAGCCCCGGCCCGCCGGCCCGGCGCGGACGCTTCCAGCACGCGAGCACGTCGTCGGTCGTCGTGATCGTGGCGACGAGGGCAAGCGTGTTGCGGATCATCGCGGGGGTGTAGTCGGCGGGCACTCCCGCGATGGCGTCCGAGGGAACGACGGCCGTGTAACCGAGGTTGACCGCGTCGAAGACGGCGTTGGGGATCGCCACGTTCGCCGAAACCCCCGTGACGACCAGACTCCGGCAGCCGAGATTGCGCAGGAGCGCGTCGACGCCCGTTCCCGAGAGCGGCGAAAGGCCGTGCAGCCGCCGTACGACGAGGTCCTCGTCCGCGACTTCGAGCGGCTGCGCGACGCGCACCGCCGTCGTTCCCGAGAGCTGCTGTACGGGCAGCCGCCGCGCGGCGCGGAACAGACGCGCGTTCGCGCCGGAGCCGCGCCCGTCGGGGCGCCGTTCCGCCACCGCGTGCACCACCTGCACGCCGGCCTCGTGCGCGGTGGCGACCAGCCGCGCGATGCGCAGCAGAACCCCTGAGGAGCGGGCCTCCCGGGCGAGTTCCGGCAGTGCGCTGTCCGGGCCGACGACGCCCTCCTGGCACTCCACGGTGAGCAGGACGGTGGTCGCCGGATCGAGCTGCTCCGCGAGTTGTTCGTACGACGGCACGGTTCCCCCCTCGGGTCTGGGCGCGCGAGGCTAACGGGCATTGCGCGACGGGGGAAGAGACCCCATGCTTTCTGACACCCAGTCAGAATCCCTGGAGGGACGCCGATGAGCGCCACACAGCGCAGAGGCCGACGCATCATGATGACGGACGCCGAACGGGACGCGTTCCTCACCGAACAGCGCACCTGCCGGGTGGCGACCGTCTCGGCCGACGGCAGCCCGCACGTCGGCGCGCTGTGGTTCGTCTGGGACGGGGAGTCCCTGTGGCTCTACTCGATCACCCGCAGCCGCCGGTGGGCCCAGTTGCGCAAGGACGCCCGCCTGGCCGTGGTCGTCGACGACGGCGTGGAGTACGACGAACTGCGCGGCATCGAGCTGTCGGGCACCGCCGTCTTCGTCGGCGAGGCGCCGCGCACCGGGGAGCACTGCCCGGAACTCGACGTACCGGAGCGGCTGTTCCCGCGGAAGTACTTCGGCATGACGCGGATGCCGCACGACGGCCGGCACGCCTGGCTGCGGCTGACGCCGGACGCGGTGACGTCCTGGGACTTCCGCAAGCTCGGCGGCGCCTGAGCCTTCGGCTCCCCGCGCCGCCGAGCCCTGCGGACGCCCGCGCCCGTCAGCCGACGACGGCCGCGCCCGCCGTGCACAGCGCGTCGACCGCCGCGCGGATGGAAGGCCGCCGGTCGGCGTCGGCGCGCCAGACGGCGTAGACGTGCCGCCGCATCGCGTGCCGCACCGGTACGACACGGACCCGGTCGGGCACCGGGCCGCGCCCCAGCCGGGGCGCCACGCACACACCGAGGCCCTCGGCGATCAGCGCGAGCTGGGTGGCGTGCTCCTCGGCGACATGAGCGATCCGGGGCTCGACGCCCTTGCCCCGGAGCGTGAACATCAGCCACTCGTGGCAGAACTCGCCCTCGGCCCATGTCACCCAGTCGTCGTCGGCGAAGTCCTCCAACTCCACGGAGTCGCGGTCGGCGAGCGGGTGGTCGACGTGCATCGCGACGTCCGCGGGATCGTGCAGCAGCTCCTGCTTCGCCAGCCCTTCCGGCACGGACAGCGGGCGGTTGTACCAGTCGAGCACGACGGCGAGGTCGAAGTCGCCGCGCACGACCCCGCGAACGGATTCGTCCGGCTCCATCTCCCGCATCTGCACCCGCAGCTGCGGATGTTCGACGCGCAGCGCGGCGAGCGCGGCCGGCAGCAGCCCGCGGGCGGCGGTGGGGAACGCGGCGACGGTGAGGTCGCCGACGACGCGGCCGCGCTGCGCCTCGATGTCGGACTGCGCGAGTTCGACCTGCGAGAGGATGCGCGCGGCATGATCGGCGAGCAGCCGCCCGGCGTCGGTGAGGCGCACACCGCGGCCGTTCTTGGCGAGCAGGGGCTGACCGACCTCGCGCTCCAGCTTGGCCATCTGCTGGGACACGGCGGAGGTCGTCACGTGCAGGCCGTCGGCCGCCCCGCTCACCGAACCGTGCCGGGCGAGGGCGTCGAGCGTACGCAGGCGCTCCAGATTCAACATGTAAGCGATACTAAGCGAACCGATCCACGAAATCTCGCTTGTGCTACGAGGTGTGGCGCGCGAGGGTACACACCATGAGCTTCGTCGCCCCACTCCGCCGCGCCGCACGGCCCGTACCGGCGCAACCCGCCGGCTCCACCCCCCAGGACGGCCCACCCGCGCCCGTCCGGCGCCCCGCGCTCGACTGGCGCCTGCGCTTCGGAGTGCTCGCACTGATCTGGGGCTTCAGCTTCCTGCTCATCAAGGTCGGCACGCAGGCGTACGCACCCTTCCAGGTCACCCTCGGGAGGCTGCTCTTCGGTACGGCCGTGCTCGCCGCGGCGATGGCGGTGAAGCGGGTGGGACTGCCGCGCGGCGCCCGGACGTGGGGCCATCTGACCGTCGCCGCGTTCTTCCTCAACGCGCTGCCGTTCACGCTCTTCGCGTACGCGGAGCTGACCATCCCCTCCACGCTCGCCGGCATCTGCAACGCCACGTCGCCGCTGTGGGGCATGGCGCTCTCGCTGGTGGCCTTCTCGGAGGACCGCCCGACCCGCCGCCGCGTCGCGGGGCTCGGCCTGGGGTTCATCGGCGTACTGACGGTGCTCGGTGCCTGGCAGGGCTTCTCCGGCCTGGACTTCGGCGGTACGACGATGGCGCTGCTGGCCTCGCTCAGCTATCCGGTGGGCTGGATCTACCTGCGCCGCACGCTGGGCGGCACCGGCGACTCGGCGCTGTCCATGACGGGCGCCCAGCTGCTGCTCGGCACGGCACAGCTCGCCGTGGTGACGCCCCTGTTCACGACCCTGCCGACGTCGTTCCCGGTCGTTCCGCTGCTCGCGGTGGTGGCGCTCGGAGCGCTCGGCACGGGCTTCGCGATGCTGCTCCAGTACGGCCTGGTGGCCGAGATCGGCCCGACGACGGCCCAGATGGTCACATACTTCATCCCGGTGATCGCGACGGTCGCCGGTGTCACCCTGCTCGGCGAACACCTCAGCTGGAACACTCCGGTGGGCGCGCTCATCGTCCTCGCCGGCGCGGCACTGACGCAGAGCCGCCCCCGCGCCCGACAGACGACCCCGGCACCCGCAACGCCGACGGCCGCCACCTGACACAGCACCCGGCCGCGGCCGACCCCGAGGGCGGCCCCGAGCCGTGACCACCTGAGCTGCCCGCAGGTGGCCCGGTTGCCCGCGCCGGCCGGCTGGAACGGGCGCCGCCGGTGGCGTGCGGCGGATCGCCGCAACCAGGCGTACGAGGACAGCCAGGGGGCCTCGGCGGCCGGGGAACACACCGGACCGAGCCCGTCCGTCGCCCGCCGCGCGTCACCCGTAGCGTCGGCCGGCCGACGGCGGCCCGGCCGCGGCGGCGACGGCGTCGGCGAGGGGGCCGACGTCCGCCGGCGCCATCGCGGACACCGTCAGCCGCACACCCGGCGGCGCGGCCAGCCGGAACCGCGCCCCCGGCGCGACGGCCCAGCCCGCGTGCAGCAGCCGCGCCACCACCCCCGTCTCGTCCGCGACCGGCACCCAGACGTTCAGCCCGCTGCGCCCGTGCGCCTCGATCCCCCGCTCCTCCAGCGCACGTATCAGCGCGTCCCGCCGCTCGCCGTACTCGCGCGAGACGGCCCGTACGTCCACGGCGCCGGCCTGCCACAGCTCGACGACCGCCCGCTGCACCAGCCGGCTCACCCAGCCGGGGCCGAGCCGCTGACGCCCCACCACGCGGTCCACCGTGACCTCGTCCCCGGTCATCATCGCGAGCCGCAGGTCCGGCCCGTACGCCTTCGCGACGGACCGCACGAACACCCACTGGTCGGTCACGCCGGCGAGCGGCCGCACCGGCAGATCGACGATCGCGTGCCCGTGGTCGTCCTCGATGAGCAGCAGCCCGGGGAACATCGTCAGGACGCCGCGCAGTTCCTGGGCGCGTGCCACGCCGACGGACGCGCCGGTCGGGTTCTGGGCCCGGTTGGTGATCACCAGCGCACGGGCTCCGCCGCGCAGCGCCCGTTCGACGTCACCGGGCAGCGGTCCGTTGTCGTCGAGTCCGACCGGGACGGCCGTCAGTCCGAGCGCCGGGACGAGGTCCAGCAGGCCGGCCCATCCCGGGTCCTCGACCGCCACCGCGTCGCCCGGTTTGAGCCGGGCGGCCAGTACGCGCTCGATCGCGTCCAGCGACCCCGACGTGACGACCACGGATCCGCCCGGCACCCCGTCCGCGTCGAACGCCGCCCGCGCGAGCCGGGCGAAGTCGGGGTCGACGGGATCCTGCCCGTACAGCACGGGCCGCTCCGCGTTGTGCCGCACGGCGGCGGCGAACGCGTCGTGCAGCGGCGGCAGCAGCGCCGGGTCGGGATTGCCCTCGCTCAGATCCCGCACCCCGGACGGTACGTCGACCCTGATCGACTCCCGCGCCGTACTGGCCGGCCGGGGACGCACCCGGCTGCCCCGACGGCCCGCGGTCTCGATCACCCCCCGTTCGCGCAACGTCCGGTACGCGGCCGCGACCGTATTCGGATTGACCCCGAGCTCCCCCGCCAACTCGCGCATGGGCGGCAGCGGTTCACCGGGGGCCAGCTCCCCGGAGCCCACCGCGTGCTCCACACTCGCGGCAATTTCCGACGCGCGCCGCCCACTGATCCGATACTCTCGCCCTAGCACAAAACAAAGTATGCACTAGTACAATGGAGAACGCAATGCAGGACACCACCTCGTACGCGCCGTCCGAACGCACCGTCCCGACCCGCTCCCGGGAACGCGCCTCGTACGACCGCGCCCTGGTGCACGCGATACTCGACGAGGGTTACGTGTGCCACCTCGGCTTCGTCCGTGACGGCGCGCCCGTTGTCCTGCCGACGCTCTACGCCCGCGTCGGCGACCGCCTCTACGTACACGGTTCGACGGGCTCCCGACCGCTGCGCATGGCCGGCAAGAGCGACCCCGGCCTCGCCGTCTGCCTGACCGTCACCCACGTGGACGGCCTGGTGCTGGCGCGCTCCGCCTTCCACCACTCGATCAACTACCGCTCCGTGGTGGTCCACGGCATCGCGCACGAGGTGACCGGTGAGGAGGAGCGCCGCACCGCGCTCGACGCCCTGGTCGACCACGTCGTTCCCGGCCGCTCCCACGACTCGCGCCCGGCCAACGCCAAGGAGCTCGCGGCGACCGCCGTGATCCGCCTCGACCTCCAGGAGGTCTCCGCGAAGGTGCGCGCCGGCGGCCCCAACGACGAGCCCGAGGACGCCGCACTTCCCCACTGGACGGGCGTGGTCCCCCTGACCCGCGGCTACGGCGCGCCGATCCCGGCAGCGGACCTGGACCCGGCCGTCGCCCTCCCCGACTACCTCGCCACGCTCTGAGCAGCGCCCGTCGGATTCAGGCGTGGGCGGGAGGGGACGGGCCAACCGGACCCGCCCGCCCGAGCCGCCCGGCGAGCCATGCCAACGCCCGCCCGCCCGAACCGCCCGTCCGAGCCATGCCAACGCCCCCCGGCCCGCCGCTAGCCGACCGCTGCCCCTCTCCGCCGCCCCAGGGCCGCCGTCCGCGCCTCCGCGAGCGCGAGCGCCGTCACGGCCGCGAGCAGCATCAGCGTCCCCGTCACGGTGGCCGCCGCCAGACGCTCACCCAGCAGAACAACCGCGATGACGGCAGCGCTCACCGGTTCGAGGAGCGTGATCACCGACACCGTCGCGGAGCGGACCACGGCCGCCCCGGCGAAGTAGAGCGCGTACGCGAGCGCCGTCGGCACCGCGGCGACGTACACGAGCAGCCACACCACCCGCACCGGCTCGGCGGTGTGCGGCAGCAGTCCTTCGACCGCGGCGAACGGCAGCAGGCACAGCGAGCAGATCGCGAACGCCCACGCCGTAGTGTGGAACGGATCGGCGCCGCCGCCGGCGCGCCCGAGCCGCCGCGTGAGCAGCGTCATCGCCGCGTAGCCGCCCGCCGAGAGCAGCGCGCAACAGACACCCAGGGGCCGCACGGCGCTGCCACCGCCGCCCAGCACCATCACGCCGAGCCCGACGACCGCACCGGCCACGGTGAGGCCCCCGGCACGACCCAGCCGCTCCCCCAGGGTCAGCCGCGCACCCAGCGCGATCAGCACCGGCCCCGAGCCCATGGTGACTGCGGTCCCGACCGCGAGGCCGGTGATCTGGACCGCCGCGAAGTACGCGCTCTGGAAGACGGTGAGCCCGAGGCCGGTGACGACGATCCGCTTCAGCCGCCGGCCGCGCGGCTCGGGAGGCGCGGCGGCGGATGCCCGGCGCCGCCGGAACAGCGCACGCACTCCCATCAGCAGCACCAGCCCTCCGGCGCACCGCCAGAAGGACAGGGCGAGCGGTCCGAGATCGCTGGCGAGGAAGGTGAGGGAGGCAGCTGCTCCCGCGGTGCCCCACGCCGTTCCCGCGACGATCAGACAGACGATCCCACGCCCGGCACTCGGACCGGAGGGCGACGGCCCCGAGGGAGCGGAACCGGCGGAAGCCGGCGCGGCGGACGGTGAAACGGCCGGGGCCTGACCCGAAAGGGGCAGCCCGGAGCCAGTACAGGAAGCTTTCGACACGTGACTTCTCCGCGTGAAGACGGGACAGATGGTGGTCGCTCGACTCCGCACGCGGGCAGCGACGAACCGCTCGGGGACTGCCCGAGCCCGGTCTTCGTCTTCGGCTGGTGCCGCCCGCGTTACGCGGCGGGAGGCGGAAGCACGGTCGAAAGCATGATCAGCACCCTACGGTCCGGTCCGCCCGACGGACAACTCCCCGTCCGACGCAGCAGCCGGCGAGGCGTCCGACGAGGCGTCTGCCGCGGCATCCGGCGCGGTGTCCGGCAAGGCATCCACTCCCCCGGCTCCGACAACGGGCGCCCCGCCCGCCACCGCCCCGCCCGCAGCCTTCGGCGCCGACGACTGGGCGATGAACGCGCCGATCAGCACGACCGCCCCGCCGACGATCTGCGGCGCGGACAGGTGCTCACGCAGCAGCACCCACGCCAGTACGGTCGCGATGACCGCCTCCAGGCAGGCCACCACTCCGGCCACCTGCGGCGACAGCCTGCGCACCGACACGACGCCCGTGACGTACGCGACGACGGTGGCGATCAGCACGATCCAGCCGAGCAGCAGCGCCGCCGGCACGTCCGTTCCGCCCATGTCCGCGTCGCCCGCGAGCAGCGACCACTCCATGCCCCAGGGGCGGGCGACCACGGTGAGCACCGCGGCGCCGACGAGCAGGCCGTACGCGATGACGCCCAGCGGATCGGCGGAGTCCTCGCCGGCGCCGCCCTGGTCGGACAGGACGAAGTAACCGACCTGGCAGCAGGCCGCACCGAGCGCGAACAGCAGGCCCAGCGCGTCGAAGCTCAGCCCCGCCCACACCTCGACGACGCAGGCCAGGCCCCCGACGGCCAGCACCACACCCACCGCGGCGGCGCGCGTCACCGGCCTGCGCTGCACGAACCGGACCCAGCCGAGGACCAGCGCGGGGGCGAGGTACTCGATGAGCAGGGCGACGCCGACCGGTATCCGGGACAGCGAGGCGAAGTAGAACGCCTGCACACCGGCGACCGCGAGCAGACCGAAACCGGCCAGCAGGGCTGGTTTGCGCCGCAGCAGATCACGGTGACGCCAGGCCACGGGGAGCATGACGAGAGCCGCGCCCGTCACCCTCAGCCACACCACGTGCAGCGGGTCGAGCCCGGCTTCGATCAGCGGCTTGGCCGCGACACCTGAACCACCGAATGCGAACGCCGAGGCCAGGGCTAGTCCCAGGCCGGCGCTCCTTCCCTGAGACGCATGCATCGGCACATCATGCCAGCCGCCGTCAGGAGCCTCACCTCTGTTACACCTGTCGAGACGGCTGGTGCAGGCGCCCGGCCAGCAGCTCCGTGTCGACCCCGCCGCGCCGCAGCACTTCGACCGCCCGGCAGCCCGGATCCGACGCCAGTACGGCGAGCAGGTCGAGCCCGCCGGCCCGCCGGTCGCCGCGCGCGGCGGCACGCGTCCGGGCACCTTCCATGGCCGCGGCGGCGGAAGGCGACCAGCCCGCCACGACCGCGCGGCCCGCTGCGAACCCGCCCGCCCGCTCCGGCGTCACCGGCCCGGAGCCGGACGCCTCCACCGCCCCCTGCCAGCGCAGCCCGTACCCGATGCTGCGCTGCACGAGATAGCCGAGCACTCTGGCGACCTGCGCAGGGCCGCCGTCGAACGCCGACCTGACCTCCGGGTCCGCCTCCAGCACCGAATGCAGCAGATGCGCGGTGTCGATCTGCCGGTCGCCGTCCCGCAGCGCCCTCCGGCGCGCACCGGCGACCACCGAGGCGAGCTCTGCGGTGAGCCCTGCTTCGACGTCGGCACGCTGCGGCGCGGGTGGGCGGGGGACCCGCGGAGTGGGGCTTTGCACATCTCCCACCTCATCAGCCGCCGGCGGCCCGGGCATCCGCGCCGGGGAGCATTCGCGCATCCCACCGAAGACGGGCAACCCCTCCCATGCTCTCCTCCTTACGGATGAGACCAGGGATACCGGGACAAGCACGGGACCTGACGGACCATCAGCATTGAATGTTCGTCCCACCCCGGCTACGTTCCGCGCACACAGCCGGGGTCAGCTCGCACAGCCCGCCGGGAGCAGCCGACACGAAGGGGTGGTTCGCATGGCCGAAGCCGGCGCGGAGACACGCATCGCAGCACCGGCCGAGAAGATCTGGGCGCGGCTCACGGACTTCACCTCGTACACCGAGTGGAACGCGACCCACACCGGCTTCCCCGGAGGCGGCCCCGCGGTGCTGGAGGTCTCGGCGACGTACGACGAGAACATGAAGCTCATGGGCTTCCCCGCCGAGGTCGCGTGGACGGTCGAGGAACTGGAACCGGCCCGGTCGCTGGCGATCCGGGGCAGGGGCCCGATGGGCGTCACCCTCGCCATGCGCTACACGCTCGTACCCGACGGGGACGGCACCCGAGTGCGCATCGACTCGCAGTTCACCGGCGCCGCCGTCTCCCTGATGGCGGCGAAGCTCAAGGACTCGGCGGCCGCCGCCCTGACGGAGTCGCTGCACAGGCTCGCCGGCCTGGTCACCTGAGAGCCGTACGCGAGCCGCGATCCCCCACGCACCACGGCGCCCCGCGGACAACCGCGGGACGCCGCCGCCCTTCCGGGCCCTGCCGCATCACCTTCGCCGGCCCGCGTCAGTCCTCTTCGGCGAGGATCAGATAGAGCTTCTTACGGGACTCGTTGATGACGGCCAGAGCCTTCTGCCGCTGCTCGGCGGAGCCGGACTTCCAGACCTGGCCGAACGCCTCCATCAGGCCGAACCCGGCCTGGCGCACCTCGTTCATCGCCTCCCAGTCGACGCCGCGCCCCGCGTCCTCCCACGGGGCCTGCGACGCCACCGCGGCCTCGGCGCGCCCGCTGTCGGTGAGCGTGAACAGCTTCTTGCCGCCCTCGCTCTCACTGACGATCAGCCCCTCGTCCTCCAGCAGCTGGAGCGTGGGGTAGACCGAGCCGGGGCTGGGCCGCCAGGCTCCGCCGCTGCGCTCCCCGATCTCCTGGATCATCTCGTAGCCGTGCATGGGCCGGTCGGCCAGCAGCGCCAGGATCGACGAGCGCACGTCGCCGCGCCGCGCCCTGCCCCTGGGTCCGCCCCTGCCCCGGCCGCCGCCGCCCCACGGCCCGCCGAACGGCGGCCCGAAAGGACCGAAGGCGGCACGCCGCCCCTCGAACTCACCCCGACCGTGACGGCCGGGTCCGCAGTCCGCATGTCCATGTGAACGCATCACCGCGCTCCTTCCTGTCATTGATCTGTCGCGATACTTAAACGATATATCGGGATGGCTCGCTCGGCAAGGATAGCCGCACGCCGAATGGGGCCAGACATGAGGAATTGGCCTTGGCCTGCGGCTTTGCCGTCCCCGTACGTTCTCGTCCATGCGGATTCGTATCGTCGACGCCTTCACCGACCGGCCCTTCGCCGGCAACCCGGCCGGAGTACTGCTCCTGGACTCCGACGCCTTCCCGGACGACACCTGGCTCCAGCAGGTGGCGGCCGAGGTCAACCTCTCGGAGACCGCCTTCGCGCACCCGCTCCCCCCGGGCGGCGACGCGGACTGGGCGCTGCGCTGGTTCACCCCCGAGGCCGAGGTCGCCATGTGCGGCCACGCCACCCTGGCGACGGCCCACGTCCTGCGCTCGGCCGGCGCGGCGACGGGCGCCGTGCGCTTCTCGGCACTCTGCGGAATCCTCACCGCCACTGCACGGGACGACGGTGCCTTCACCCTCGACTTCCCGACCGCGCCGCTCAACCGGGTCCCGGTCCCCGACGGCGTCGCACGGGCGCTGGGCGCCGAAGTCCTCTCGGCCCACGACACGGGCCCGCACGTCGGCGACCTGCTGGTCGAGCTGACCGACGAACGGACCCTCCGCGCCCTCACGCCCGACCACCCCGCGCTGGTGGCCCACTCCAGGCGCGGCGTCATCGCCACGGCCGCCGCCGAGGACCCCTCCGGCGGGTACGACTACGTCTCGCGCTGCTTCTTCCCCCAGATCGGCATCGACGAGGACCCGGTGACCGGCAGCGCGCACACGGCCCTGGCCCCCTTCTGGTCGGCGCGCCTGGGCCGCGACGACCTGACCGGCCTCCAGGCGTCCGCCCGTTCCGGGGTCGTCGCCACCTCACTGCGCGGCGACCGCACCCTCCTGACCGGCAGCGCCGTCACCGTCATCGACGGCGAACTGCTCGTCTGACACCGCGCTCGCCGGCTGCCCGAAGCCGCGAGCGAGCGGAAAGGGGGCGTACGGACCGCCCGTACGCCCCCCGGCACCTCCCGGACTACTTCAGCGTGGGCAGCCAGCCCACCCTGCCCGCCAGCAGCGCGTACCCCACGAACGCCCCCACATCGAGCAGCGTGTGCGCCACGACCAACGGCCCGACCCGGCCCCATCGCCGGTACAGCAGTACGAAGACGGCCCCCATCACCATGTTGCCGACGAAGCCGCCGATCCCCTGATACAGGTGGTACGAGCCGCGCAGCACCGAACTCGCCGCCAGCGAGGCTCTCGGCGACCACCCCAACTGGTCGAGCCTGCGCAGCAGATACCCCACGACGACGACTTCCTCCAGCACGGAGTTCTGCATCGCGGAGAGGATCAGCACCGGGAACTTCCACCACACGGGCGGCAGCGATTCCGGCACGACCGTCAGGTTGAACCCCGTCTCGACGGCGACCAGGTAGAAGGCCAGCCCGGCGCTGCCGATGCCCGCGGCGATCAGTGTGCCCCGCCCCAGGTCCGGCCAGGGACGCGTACGGTCGAACCCGATCGTGCGCAGGCCCGCGCCCTCCCGTACCAACAGGTAGGCGACCAGCGCGACGGGGGCGAGGGCCGTCGTGATGCCGAACAGCTGCCAGACGAGATCCAGCCAAGGCCGCTCGGGCGCTGCCGAGGTGTTGAGATTCGCCGCCTGATCCCTGAGCCCGCCCGGCTTCGTGACGGCGCCTACGAACCTGATCAGCGACGACACCCCGCTCGCGCCGAGCGACAGCGCCAGAACGATCAGTATCTCCACCCGCAGAAGTCGCCGCGTCACGCCCTCGTCAGAGGGAAATTCGGCCACCCGCCCCGCCTCTGCCCGCACACCAGCCTCCAGTTCACCGCTCCCGCATCATCCCCCACCCGCCCCGCCAGGGTCGCGAATGCGGAAACGAAGATCGCGCGACAGGCCGCAGGGGGGCAGCGACGTTCCGGCAGTGCGCCCATCACGGGTTCACGACACGGTACGAACGGCGACCGCACCGCCGTGGGGGATCACAGCTTGCCCCACGAGGACGCGACCGACGGCACCAGGTCCGCCCAGCCGGACCCAGCGCCTCTCGGGCAGCGTCGCGTCACGCTCGCCCCGGGAACCCCACCGCCCACGTGTGCACAGGATCGCCCTGGTGCATCAGCTCGCTGTAGCGGCGGGTGGTGGCGGCCAGCGCCGCCTCGCGCTCCAGACCGGCCTCCAGGGCCCGGTGGTACGTGTCGACCTGCCAGGACGCCCCGTTCACGCGCCGCCTGCACCGCTGCTCGATGACTCCGAGGTAGTAGTCGCGGTCCGCCGGCTCGATGCCCCACGCGTCGAGCCCGGCCGCGGCCAGCGGCAGCAGTTCGTCCCGTACGAGCTTGACGGCCGGCACCCGCGTCGTCCCGCCGGCGCGTCCCGGCCTGGGCCAGATCATCTCCGCGTCGATGCCGAACCTGCACGCGGTGTCGAAGTTCTCCTCCGCGTCCTGGAACGACAGCCGCTTCCACACCGGCCGCGCGTCCTCCGCGAGCGCCCGGACGAGTCCGTAGTAGAAGGCGGCGTTGGCGATCACATCCGTCACGGTCGGCCCGGCGGGCAGCACCCTGTTCTCCACCCGCAGGTGCGGTACGCCGTCGGCCAGCCCGTACACGGGCCGGTTCCAGCGGTAGATCGTCCCGTTGTGCAGGACCAGTTCCTGGAGCCGGGGCACGCCGCCGTCGTCGAGCACCAGGAGCGGGTCCTCGTCGTCGCAGATGGGCAGGAGCGACGGGAAGTACCGCAGGTTCTCCTCGAAGAGCTCGTACGCCGAGTCCACCCACCGCTCCCCGAACCACGTACGGGGCCGTACGCCCTGGCTCTGGAGCTCCGGCGGCCGGGTGTCGGTGGCCTGGAGGAACAGGGGCGGCCGGGACTCGCGCCACAGCTCGCGGCCGAAGAGGAACGGCGAGTTGGCGCCCAGCGCGATCTGCACCCCCGCGACCGCCTGCGCCGCGTTCCACACGTCCGCGAACCGGTCCGGCGTGACCTGGAGGTGCAACTGCACGGACGTACAGGCCGCTTCGGGCGCGATCGACCCGAAAGTGCAGTTCAGGCGCTCCACTCCGGAGATGTCGACCGTGAAGTCCTCGCCGCGGGCGGTGACGATCTGATCGTTGAGCAGCTGGTAGCGGTCGACGTCGGAGAGGTTCGCGGAGACCAGGTCCTGACGTCCGAGCGTCGGAAGAATCCCGATCATCACGATGCCCGCGTCGACCTCCTGGGCTTTCCTGTGCGCGTATCCCAGACCCGTGCGCAGCTCTTCGGCGAGCTGATCGAAAACGCGGCCGCCCAGCCGGTGCGGAACAATGTTCACTTCCAGATTGAACATCCCGAGTTCCGTTTGGAAATCACGGCTGGCGATCCGCTCCAGGACCTCCGCGTTCATCATCTTCGGCATACCGTCGGCGCCGGCGAGATTGAGCTCGATCTCCAGGCCCATGAAGTTCTTGGGACGGTCGAAGCTCTTCTCCGCCAGCAGTCGCCCCAGCCCCTCCAGGCACTGCTGGAGTTTCCTCCGGTACCTCTGCCGGTCCGACAGGTCGAACCCGCCTGCCACGACCTTCTCCCCCATCGAAGCATCCCTCCTCGAGTGGGCGGCTCACAGCATCGGGCACCCGTGTCACGGTCGATGATGCCCAGACGGGCTGATCAGTAACGCCCCGCGGCCATCAATCACCGGGTACCCTGATTCTGGAACTTCACCGGGCACATTCACGCGGCATGCGGCAGTGAGCAGATACCGGCCCGGGCGGCTGGTACAAAAGCCGATGTGTTTCGGCCTACCGCTGGCGCCGGGACTTTCCAGGCCACGGGCCTGACACTGCCGATGAATGGGTAGATTCTCCGCAGTAAAGGGTCCTGATACCGCCTTGCCCGCAATGCCGGCGACGGCTAGCGGAAACATCATGTGAACACGGCTCGTATAAACTCCGCAGACGAGGCAGAGAGTCGGCGCCCGGCCTATCGCCGCACGGCCCCCCTCTGACCCCGGAACGCAGACAGCGCCGTCCGCACCGCCCACGCACACCCACGCATCACCGTGTCTCCAAGTGAGAGGCGACCCACCATGCCGCTGCTTGTTCCCCCGGCTCCCGCGCCCGCCCTGCGCAGCGTCCTCGCGGCACTCGGTTCCCCCACCGCCGTTCGTGAGGCCCGTCCCCCGGCCCTCCGCGCGGCTCAGGGACCGCTCAGCCCCGAGTTCCCGCTTCCCTTCCACGTACTCGACGGAATCATCCCGTCAGGCAGGCCGCCGCGCACCCGGCTGACCGGCTGGCGGTTCCTCATCCGCAGCGGCGACCGCACGGTGGCCGCCGCCGACACGGTGCTCACCGCCGACGGCTGGGCCTTCTCCCATTTCTGCGAAGGCCCGTACCTCGCCTCCAGCCAGCTCGCCCTGCGCCAGGCGGAGGCG
Organism: Streptomyces sp. NPDC054887; assembly: GCF_053610585.1. Lineage (NCBI taxonomy): Bacteria > Bacillati > Actinomycetota > Actinomycetes > Kitasatosporales > Streptomycetaceae > Streptomyces > Streptomyces sp. NPDC054887. The sequence continues at coordinate 113,680 of NZ_JBSGYQ010000016.1, forward strand.
CTGACCGGGCGCTACCAGCCGCGCCTGCTGTCCGTACCGGAGCTCTACATGCTCACCCTGTGGCTGCACGACGGCCCGGCGGCCGACGCCGACGAGCCCGAGGCCATGCCGCTGCCGACCGACCTGCTCGTACCCCTCGCGCCCGCACCGCCGGGCATCGCCTCCCACCGGCCGCACCGGGCCGCCGACCTTCTGCCGCTGCTGACCCATCGCCTGACGCCGCCCACCGTTCCGCTGCTGAGCCAGCCCGCCTGACGCCGCCCGCCCCTGCGCGGCGCCGTCCGGCCCGCCCTCCGCCGACGCCCGCTGTGCCCCGTGGCCGCTCCGGTCACGGGGCACAGCGGCGTCCGGGCCCCCGTACCCCCCAACCGGACTAGCCCGTATCGGCCACCCCGAACCACCCGAAGAGGCACCCCGGTTGAGCTGAACCGTCCGCACGAGTGACGCGTCATTAATCAGTAAGGAGAGCTGCCGTGAAATCCCTGCGGAAAGACGCCCGTGGGGCAACACTGGGACCGGACCGACTGATACGGGGGGCGGCCATGAACACCGCATCGAGCCGCAGGACACTCACCACATCGCAGCGAAAGAACCCTTCCATGTGCCAGCACCAGCCACCCTGCCCGACCGCCGACTCCGCCGACCGGGAGGCCGCCCACCTGGTGGCGCACCACCCCGAACAGGGGTGGAGCCTGCTGTGCAACGGAGTCCTCGTCTTCGAGGACACCGGTGAGCTGCTGCCGGACGGGCAGATCATCGCTCCGCACCGTCCGCTCGACGTCGTCAAGGCCGCCTGACCGGCCGGCGATCCGGCTTCACCGGTACGACGAGGGGCCGGCCCGGAGGAATCCTCCGAACCGGCCCCGACCCATGTCCGCGCCCCGTGGCGCGTACGGCGTACGTCAGTTGTCGTACTCGTCCAGCGGCGGGCACGAGCACACGAGGTTGCGGTCACCGAACGCACCGTCGATCCGGCGCACCGGCGGCCAGTACTTGTCCGCGGCCGAGACCCCGGCCGGGAACACCGCCACCTCACGGCTGTACGCGTGCTCCCACTCGCCGCCCAGCGCGGCCGCGGTGTGCGGCGCGTTGCGCAGCGGGTTGTCCTCCGCGGGCCACTCGCCCGACGCGACCTTCTCGATCTCCGCACGAATAGCGATCATCGTGTCGCAGAACCTGTCGATCTCGGTCAGGTCCTCGCTCTCGGTCGGCTCGATCATCAGCGTGCCGGCCACCGGGAACGACATGGTGGGCGCGTGGAAGCCGTAGTCGATCAGGCGCTTGGCGATGTCGTCCACGCTGACGCCGGTCGCCTTCGACAGCGGCCGCAGGTCGACGATCGCCTCGTGCGCCACCAGACCGTTGGGGCCGGTGTAGAGCACCGGGTAGTGCGGCTCCAGGCGCTTGGCGATGTAGTTCGCGGCCAGCACGGCGACCTGTGTGGCCCTCTTGAGCCCTTCCCCGCCCATCAGCCGGACGTACGCCCAGGAGATCGGCAGAATGCCCGCGGAGCCCCACGGAGCGGCCGAAATGGGCCCGACGCCCGTCTCCGGACCGGCAGTCGGCTGGAGCGGGTGGTTCGGCAGGTACGGCGCGAGGTGGGCGCGGACGCCGACCGGGCCGACGCCGGGGCCACCGCCGCCGTGCGGGATGCAGAAGGTCTTGTGCAGGTTGAGGTGCGAGACGTCGCCGCCGAACTTGCCCGGCTTCGCCAGCCCCACCAGCGCGTTGAGGTTGGCGCCGTCGACGTACACCTGGCCGCCGGCCTCGTGCACGGTCGCGCAGATGTCGGCGACGTGCTCCTCGAACACCCCGTGCGTGGACGGGTAGGTGATCATCAGCACCGACAGCTCGTCGCGGTACTGCTCGATCTTGGCGTGCAGGTCCTCGACGTCGACCTCGCCGTCCTCGCGCGTCTTGACGACGACGACCTTCATACCGGCCATGACCGCGCTCGCGGCGTTCGTGCCGTGCGCGGAGGACGGGATCAGGCACACCGTGCGCTGGTCGTCGCCGTTGGCGCGGTGGTACGCCCGTACCGCCAGCAGGCCCGCGAGCTCGCCCTGCGAACCGGCGTTGGGCTGGATCGACACCGCGTCGTAGCCGGTGACCTCGGCGAGGCGCTCCTCCAGCTCGTGGATCAGCGTCAGGTAGCCCTCGGCCTGCTCGACGGGCGCGAAGGGGTGGACGGCGCCGAACTCCGGCCAGGTGACCGGCTCCATCTCGGTGGTCGCGTTCAGCTTCATCGTGCACGAGCCGAGCGGGATCATGCCCCGGTCCAGCGCGTAGTCACGGTCGGCGAGCTTGCGCAGGTAGCGCAGCATCGCGGTCTCGGAGCGGTGCTGGTGGAAGACGGGGTGCGTGAGCACCGCGTCGCTCCGCAGCATTCCCTCGGGCAGCGTGTCGGCCGCCCGCTCGTCGAGCGCCTCGATGTCGGCGTCGACGCCGAAGGCGGCCCAGACGGCGGCGATCTGCGCGCGGCCCGTCGTCTCGTCGCAGGCCATGGAGACGTGGTCGGCGTCGGCCAGGTGCAGGTTGACCCCGCCCTCACGGGCCGCCGCGACGACGTCGGCCGCCCGGCCCGGGACGCGCGCGGTCAGCGTGTCGAAGTACGCGCCGTGCACGATCTCGACGCCGCCGGCGCGCAGCCCTTCCGCGAGAAGCGTCGCGTAGCGGTGCGTGCGGCGCGCGATGCCGCGCAGGCCGTCGGGGCCGTGGTAGACGGCGTACATGCCGGCCATGACCGCGAGCAGGACCTGCGCGGTGCAGATGTTGCTGGTGGCCTTCTCGCGGCGGATGTGCTGCTCGCGGGTCTGGAGCGCCAGCCGGTACGCCTTGTTGCCGTCGGCGTCGACGGAGACGCCGACGAGCCGCCCGGGCAGGCTGCGCGCGAACTTCTCCCGTACGGCCATGAACCCGGCGTGCGGGCCGCCGAAGCCCATCGGCACGCCGAAGCGCTGCGTGGTGCCCACCGCGATGTCCGCGCCGAGCTCGCCGGGCGAGGTCAGCAGGGTCAGCGCCAGCAGGTCGGCGGCGACGGTGACGACGGCCCCGAGCTCGTGCGCCTGCTCGATGACGGGCTTGATGTCCCGCACGGCGCCGGACGCGCCCGGGTACTGGAGCAGCACGCCGAAGACGCCGCGCTCGGCCACGTCGGCCGGAATGCCGCCGGACAGGTCCGCGACGACGACCTCGACGCCGGTCGGCTCGGCGCGCGTCTGGATAACGGCGACCGTCTGCGGCAGCGTGTCGGAGTCGATCAGGAAGACGCCGTTCTTGACCTTGCCGACGCGGCGCGCGAGCGACATCGCCTCGGCCGCGGCCGTGCCCTCGTCGAGCAGCGACGCGCCGGAGGTCGGCAGCCCGGTCAGGTCCGCGACCATGGTCTGGAAGTTCAGCAGCGCCTCCAGGCGGCCCTGCGAGATCTCCGGCTGGTAGGGCGTGTACGCCGTGTACCAGGCCGGGTTCTCCATGACGTTGCGCAGGATCACCGGCGGCGTGAAGGTGCCGTAGTACCCCAGCCCGATCATCGGGGCCAGCACCTGGTTGCGGTCTGCGAGCGTGCGCAGCTCCGCCAGCACCTCGGCCTCGGTGCGCGCGTCCGGCAGCCCGAGCGCCTCGGCGCTCTTGATGACGTCCGGCACCGCGGCCGCGGTCAGCTCGTCCAGCGAGCCGTACCCGACCTGGGCGAGCATCTTGGCCTGAGCCTCGGCATCGGGCCCTATGTGGCGCTGCTCGAAGGGGATGCCACGCTCGAGCTCTGAGAGCGGAATGCGGTTTGCGGTCATCTGCGGAAGGCCTCCTGGTCTGACGCGACCTGCGAGGGGCACCACGGCACGGGTACCCGGACGGCCTCCCCCTCTGTCATCTCAACCTGAGAGCTTCACCGGAAGACCGTACGGACGTCGCTGACGTCGAGGGTCGTTCCGGCTTTCACCGTCGGTGAGGAAGGGATCCGCGACGGGTGCTGTGCCGTCTTCCGGCACGTGCCCGTACGGCGCCCGTCCTGCTTTCCAGAGTGACCTCGTCCGTGCGGTACGGGGGCCTGAGAGATTCCGGGGAGGATTTGCTCCTTCGGCGCCTCCGGCATGTTCACCGGAGACTCTCCCGCACGGGGTCAGCAGCCACTGGCCAGCCTACCAGCGAGGCCCGTCGTGGATCCCTCGAGTGGCCGAGTCCACAGTTGTGCCCTTTCGTAGGCTTTACGGGGCTACGAGCAGTTGCCAGCAGTTGGAGGGACCGTGCAGACCGACATCGATCCGCGCAGCCTGATCGGCCGCAAGGCGTTCGACCGCAACGGCACCAAGATCGGAACGGTGGACGAGGTGTACCTCGACGACGCCACGGGCGTGCCCGAATGGGCGGCCGTACGCACCGGCCTCTTCAGCCGGGACGCCTTCGTTCCACTGGAACCCAGCAAGGTGGTCGACGCCACCCTCCGCGTGCCGTACGACCGCGCCCTGATCAGGGAAGCGCCCGACTTCGGCGTCGGCCGCCACCTCTCCCCGGAGCAGGAGCTCCAGCTCTACCACCACTACGGGCTCGACATCTCCTCACCGGCCACGGACCGGGACTTCGGGCGGCTGGCCGGCGACGACCCCTCCTGATCCCCGGCCGCCCGCACCAGCGGCAGCGGGTCCGACGGAGTCAGCCGCGGATCGTCCACCGTGAAGGTCCGCACCCGCCCCGGCGCCGACGTCGGCTCCTCGAACCGCACCGTCACCCGCCCCACGCCGCTGCCCTGCACCCACCCGGCCCCGTACTCGGTGTGCCGTACATCCTGTCCCGCCAGCCACCGCCGCCGCGGCGGCTCCTCCACGAGGGGCGCCGCCGGCCCTTCGTCGCGAGCCGTCTCGGCCGGTTCCCGCGCCGCGCCCCCCGCTTCGGCCGCCGACTGCGCCGACTCACCCGCGGCCTGTGCGAAGAGGTCCTCCTGGGTGAAGTCGGCGAGCCCGGTGACGCCCACGCCCAGCAGCCGCACCCCGCCGGTGGTGTCCACCGACTCCAGGAGCCTTCCCGCCGCCTCCCGCACCACCGCGGGGTCGTCCGTCGGCCCGCGCAGCGTCTCGGAGCGCGTCAGCGTGGAGAAGTCGTACCTGCGCACCTTGAGCACCACGGTCCTGCCCGAGCGCCCGGCCGCGCGCAGTCGCTCGACGCACCGGTCGGACAGCCGCACCACCTCGTTCCTGACCCGGACCCGGTCGTGCAGGTCGACCTCGAAGGTGTCCTCGACCGACACCGACTTCGCGTCCCGCTCGGCCACCACGGGCCGCTCGTCGTGGCCCACGGCCATCCGGTACAGGGAGACCCCGTGCGCCTTCCCCAGCAGCCGTACGAGCTCGTCCTCGCCCGCCTCCGCCAGGTGGGAGACGGTCGTCATGCCCGCCCGCCGCAGATGCTCACCGGTGGCCGGCCCGACCCCGGGCAGGACCCGCACCGGCATGGGCGCCAGCAGCTCCCGCTCGGTCCCCGGCTCGATGAGCACCAGACCGTCCGGCTTGGCCTGCTCGGAGGCGATCTTGGCGAGCATCTTGGACCCCGCGAGCCCCACGGAACCCGTCAGCCCGGTGACCGCCTTGATGTCCGCGCGCAGCAGCTCTCCCGCCCGGCGGGCCGAGGCCGCGTCGTCGGCCACCCCGCCCGCCTCCAGGTCGACGAAGGCCTCGTCCAGGCTGAGCGGCTCCACGAGCGGCGACAGCCGCCCGAGCAGCTCCATGACCTGCTCGCTCACCGACCGGTACAGGGAGAAGCGCGGCATCAGGTAGGCGGCGTTCGGGCACAGCCGGCGCGCCTGCGCCACGGGCATAGCGGAGTGCACCCCGTACCGTCTGGCCTCGTACGAAGCCGTGGCGACCACCCCGCGGGTGCCGATACCGCCCACGACCACCGGTTTTCCGCGCAGGCTCGGCTTCGACGCCTGCTCCGCGGCGGCGTAGAAGGCATCCATGTCCAGATGCAGGATGGTGGGCGCGGGTCTCACACCACCGATGCTGCCGTACGGCACTGACAATCGGCGGGCGGCGGCGCGGCCACGGGCCGGTCCGCCGGGTCAGCCGGCCTTGTTGCGGCGCCGCGCCAGCTCGTCGGTGGGGTTGTGCCCGACCAGGGTCTCGCCCGTGTCGACCCGCTCGCCGTGCAGCTGGGACAGCGCGCTCTCCACGTCGCGCCAGACCACGCCGACGGCGATGCCGAAGACGCCCTGGCCCCCCTGGAGCAGTTCGACGACCTCGTCGGGCGAGGAGCACTCGTACACCGTCGCCCCGTCGCTCATGAGCGTCATGCGCTCCAGGTCCTGGAAACCGCGGTCGCGCAGGTGCCGGACGGCGGCCCGGATGTTCTGGAGGGCCACACCCGTGTCCAGGAAGCGCTTGACGATCTTGAGGACGACGACGTCGCGGAAGCTGTAGAGGCGCTGCGTGCCGGAACCGTAGGCGGGCCGCACACTCGGCTCCACCAGCCCCGTGCGCGCCCAGTAGTCGAGCTGCCGGTACGTGATCCCGGCCGCCGCACAGGCGGTGGGCCCCCGGTACCCGATGCTCTCCGTGCCGTCGGCGGCCGTCGGCCCGCCCACGGCCGGGGTCGCGCCCTGCCGCCCCGCCAGAGGGTCGACCGCACTGCCGTGAAGCGGATACGGCCCGCCCGCCACCGTACCGTCGCCGCTGCTTCTCACGCCGACCTCCGTCCTTGACCTGCCCTGTCGACGGTAGGCAGTCACCCGGGGTGCGTCAACGATCGCCACACTCGGCACGCCGAGTGATAATCACCCTGAGAGTGGTTTCCCGTGCCTCACTGCGGGGAAAGGCTACTCGAATGCGCGGACAGCCCCTGGCGCGCGGCTCACTGGCTGTTGGTCCCGAAGTCCTCGGGAGAGATCTGGTCGAGGAATTCGCGGAACTTCTCCACCTCGTCCTCCTGCTCGTCGGGAATCGCGATGCCCGCGTCGTCCAGCACCCCGTCACTGCCGTAGATCGGCGTTCCGGTGCGCAGGGCCAGCGCTATGGCGTCGGACGGCCTGGCACTCACTTCCACTCCGCTGGCGAAGACCAGCTCGGCGTAGAAGACCCCTTCCCGCAGGTCGGTGATGCGGACTTCGGTGAGCTCCTGGCCGACCGCTTCCAGAACATCCTTGAAGAGGTCATGGGTCAGCGGCCTGGCAGGGGCCATCCCCTGCTGGGCGAAGGCGATCGCGGTCGCCTCTCCCGGCCCGATCCAGATGGGGAGGTACCGATCGCCTCCCACTTCGCGCAGGAGCACGATCGGCTGGTTCGAGGGCATTTCTACCCGGACACCTACGACGTCGAGCTCGTTCACACAGCAACCCTAGGACGTGCTTGGCAGGTTTGGGTAGTCGGGATCCCCCGAGCTCAGTGCAGCCGCACGCCGAGCGCCGCCTGAATCAGGGCCGAATGGAGCCTGACGGACAGTTCCGCGAGTTCCTTGGCCGTGGCCTCCGCATGGGCTCTGGTCTGCGGATTCCGGTGCCGGCGCAGTGGTGCGACCACCTGTTCGACGAGGGCGGCCTCGCGATCGGCAGCCGCTTTCACCGCGCGCAGATGCCGCGGTTCGAGACCGAACCGTCCGAATTCGGCGACGAGCTTGGCCACCGTGACGACCTCGGCGTCGTAGCCGCCTCCCGGCAGGGGCGACACCAGCCCGTACGACTCCCAGAGCTCGAGTTCCTCCTCGCCGACCTCGGCGGCCGCCAGAAGCTCCTGGCGGCCGATCCTGGCCGCGGTCGGACGGTCCCCACCGCCGTCGGCCGGAACGTCCCCCTGCTCGCCCTGGCCCCCGGCCACCGGCAGCCGCACCTGCTCGCCCCTCTCCAGGGCGTCGAGGTGCTCACGGATGACCTTGAGCGGCAGGTAGTGGTCGCGCTGCATGCGCAGCACCTGGGCCAGCCGCTCGACATGGCCGGGAGTGAACTTGCGGTAGCCGGAAGCGGTCCGCTGCGGCTCGACGAGCCCCTCGGTCTCCAGGAACCGGATCTTGGAGATGGTGACCTCGGGAAACTCGTCACGCAGCAGGTTCAGAACGGTGCCGATGCTCACCAGCCGTTCGCCCGCGGTGGCGGTGCCGCTTCCGGCACCGCCCGTCGGTGTTCGCTGCATGGACCTTCCCGTACGGGTCAGATGGCCCGCTGGCTCGCGTAGAAGACCAGCCGGTACTTACCGATCTGCACCTCGTCACCGTTCGCCAGCGGGACCGAGTCGATCCGCTCGCGGTTGACGTAGGTGCCGTTGAGACTGCCGACATCCGAGACGGTGAAACCGCCGTCCGCACCCCTGCGGAACTCCACGTGGCGACGCGAGACGGTCACGTCGTCGAGGAAGATGTCGCTCTGCGGGTGCCTGCCCGCCGTGGTCAGCTCACCGTCCAGGAGGAAGCGGCTGCCCGAGTTGGGACCGCGTCGCACCACGAGCAGCGCCGCACCCAGCGGAAGGGCGTCGACGGCCGCCTGGGCCTCCGGTGACAGCGAGGGAGCGGCGGTCTGCCCCGTCGCCTCCGCCTCGTACGCCTCGAGCCCCGAGATGGAGATCGTCGACGTCGTCTCGGACGGACGCTCGGCGGCCGCACCGGCCCGCAGCGGCGCTCCGCAGTTGGAGCAGAAACGGCTGGCCTCGGCATTGCGGTGCCCGCACCTCGTACAAACCGGCAAGGCCGACATGGACGGATCCTCCTGCCGCGGCTGCCCCTGCGGGGCATGGGCTGATTCCCCGAAACCTATGCGGCCGGGACCGGCCGGGTCAACAGACGACGCGCCCGGTCCGCCCGAAATGTCACCGCCGGGACCGGCGACCTCGTCACGGAAGAGCGGGCGCTCGCCACCCTGCTCCTCCACCTCTCCACCACGCGGCGCGCGGTGACGGGCAGTGCCGTTCGCACCGTCCTCGCGTGCGCTCTTGCCGAACAACTTCGCAAACAACTTCACGGGCGATTCCCCTTGACTGAAACAGACCCGCCCGTGGGGCAGGACGAACCCTGAATGAACACACCTGCCGAACCGGACATCTTCACAACGTCCGTATCCACCAAACAGTTTCCACCACGCACCACAGCTTCTGTGCGTCGACCCCCCGCAACCTCATGCCCTTGTCCCCGCGCCCCCATGCGCCCCTGCCTCACGGCGACGACGACTGAGCGTAGTCAGGCTGCTTCGCCGGTCGCAAGGCGTCCACGACGATCTTCTGCGAGCGCGTCACGGTGACGACGGCCCGCTCCTCCTCCAGCGTCTGGACAACGCCGCCGGGGATGTTGAGCGCGGGCTCCAAGTCCTGCGGCTTGCCGATCACCTCGAAGCGGTAGGGAGCGGAAACCTTCTTCCCGTCCACCTGCACACCGCTTCCGCCGTCGAGGAAGTACGTGTCCGCGACGACCCTGACGTCGTTGATCTGGATCGCCTCGGCACCCGCCGCCCGCAGCTCCTGAATGGCGTCCAGGAGCATGTCCGCCTCCACCGTGGAGTGCGGATCCGTGATCGTCAACGTGATTCCGGGGCCCTGCGCCGCCACCGTTCCGGCCAGCACGCCCAGCTGACGCTCCTTCTCCAGCGTCTGCTTGCGCGCCTCTTCCGCCTGGTCCGAACTGTTCTCCAGCTCGGTCTTCTGGTCGTCGAGCTTCTGCTTCTCGTCCTCGAGCCGCTGCGTACGGTCGTCCAGCTCGTCCAGGATGCGGACGAGGTCCTCCTGCCGCGCTCCCCGCAGGGCGCTGTCGTCGCTGTTCGACCGGACCTGGATGGCGAGCCCGAGGCCGAGCACGAACAGCAGCAGGGCCACGATCAGCTGCGCCCGCGTCACCCGCGGCGGCCACAGTCCGGCGAGAAGTCTCTGACGCCCCGTCGCCGGCCGCTGCGCGACCGCCTCCTGAGCCGCGGGTGCCGCTTCTTCCTCGTCGCGCCGAGGGCTGTCTTCTGTACTCATCCGCCTCACGCCCGGAACACGTGACGGCGAATCGCCGCCGCGTTGGAGAAGATACGGATGCCGAACACCACGACCACGCCCGTGGACAGCTGCGCGCCGACGCCCAACTTGTCGCCCAGGAACACGATCAGGGCCGCCACCACGACGTTGGACAGGAAGGAGACCACGAAGACCTTGTCGACGAAGATGCCGTCGAGCATGGCCCGCAAGCCGCCGAAGACCGCGTCGAGCGCCGCCACGACGGCGATCGGCAGATACGGTTCGACCACCGCCGGCACCTCGGGCCGGACCAACAGTCCGACCACGACTCCCACGACGAGGCCCAGTACGGCGATCACGATGTGCCCTTCCCTGTGTTGGCCGCGGCCTTCCCTGCACCCGCGACCAGCGGCTCTGCTGTACGTACGATCAGGCTCGGTGCGGCGGGAAGCCGGACCTGCTCCTGAGCGGAAATGCTGGTCCTGATGCCGTAGCTCTCCTGGAGTACGTGCAGGTACTGGCCGTCGGCGCTGTCCTGGAAAGCCGTACTCAGGCGCTGCCCGTCCCCCACCGCCAGCACGGTGTACGGCGGCACCAGCGGCCGGTTGTCGACCAGTATGGCGTCGCCGGCCGCCCGGATCGCCGAGAGGGAGGTCAGCCGCTGACCGTTGATGGCCACCGCTTCCGCGCCCGAGGACCACAGACCGTTGACGACGCGCTGCATGTCCCGGTCCCGCAGCCGGCCGGTGTCGGAGAAGCTGGTGCCCTCCCGCGGCCCGCCGCCGCCCTCCTCGGTGTCCTTCGCGTCGTCGACGACGAGCTTCACACCGCGGCCCTGCACCGCCGTCGCACCGGACAGCAGCGCCACCAGGCCGCCCTGGTCACCACCGTGTTCCCGCAGCGCCCTGCGCTGCCGCTCCCCCACCTCGACGCGGAGCCGGTCGACGTTCCGCTCCAGGTCGTCCGCGGCGGACGTCTCCGCCTCCACCCGGTCGATGAGCTCTTCCCGCTCCTTGGCGATCACCGGCGCCTCTATGCGCGCCTGCGCCGCACCCACCGTGACAACGAGGGCGGCCAGCACCAGGCCGGCCGCCAGTCCCAGCTTCGCGCGCAGCGTGCGGGGCATGCCCGCGCTGCCGTCGGCCTGTCTGCGCGCAGTCGCCTCGGCGTACCCGTCGTCGAGGCTGTGGTCCATCACATTGGTCAGCAGCGACATGGACGCGTCGGGGCGCCGGGGTGGCGGAGACGTACTCCGATCAGGGGACTGCTGCGACATGCCGCACATCGTCGCACGCCACGGCGGCTACCGCCGAATGGCCCCACCGGTGTGCCGGACGGCGTCGTCCCACGCCGTCCGGCACACCGCTCGGACGTCAGCGGCCCGCGCTGTCCACGACCGCCGACCACTCGTCGAGGAGCGCCTGGGCCGAGTCGTCGTCGGGTCCTTCCGCCCACAGATGGGTGACGGCCTCCGCCGGGTCGGGCAGCACCATGACCCACCGACCGTCCGCCTCCACCACCCGCACGCCGTCGGTGGTGTCGACGAACCTGTCCCCGGCCGCCTCGACCACGCGACGCATCACGAGTCCCTTCACGGCCCACGGCGTGGCCAGATCCCGCTTGAGGACATGGGCTCGCGGTATCCGCGCGTCGATCTGGCTCAGCGTGAGCTGCGTCCTGGCCACCAGCCCGATCAGCCGCACGAAGGCCGCGGCGCCGTCGAAGACGCTGCTGAACTCGGGGATGATGAAGCCGCCGCGCCCGTCGCCACCGAAGATGGTCGACTCCTCGCGGCCGACCCGGGTCAGGTCGTCGGGCGAGGTGGTCGTCCACTCCACCTGCGTACCGTGGTACGCCGCGACCTGCTCCGCGATCCTGGTCGTCGTCACCGGCAGCGCGACCCGGCCGCTGCGCCGTTCGGCCGCCACCAGGTCGAGCATCACCAGCAGCGCCCGGTCGTCCTCGATGATCCGTCCGCGCTCGTCCACGAGGGACAGCCGCTCGCCCACCGGGTCGAACCGCACACCGAAGGCAGCCCGCGCCGACGCGACGATCTCACCGAGTCGTACGAGACCGGACCGCCGGGAGTCGATCGTCTCCGTGGGCCTGGACTCGTCGAGACCCGGGTTGATGGTCAGCGCGTCGACCCCGAGGCGTCCCAGGAGGCTGGGCAGCACGAGCCCGGCGCTTCCGTTGGACGCGTCGACGACGACCTTGAGCCCGGCGTCCGCGATACCCGAGACGTCCAGATTCCGCAGCAGAGACCCCGTGTAGGAGTCGAACACGCTCGCCGGGAAGTGCAGGTCGCCGATCTCGCCGGGGAAGGCCCGCCGGTACTCCTGGCGCGCGAACACCCGGTCCAGCTTGCGCTGCCCCGCCTGCGAGAGGTCGGCGCCGCGTTCGTCGAAGAACATGATGTCGACGGAGTCCGGAACACCGGGTGTCGTACGGATCATGATGCCGCCGGCGCTGCCCCGCGCCGTCTGCTGACGCGCGACGGGCAGCGGCACGTTCTCCAGGTCGCGTACGTCGATGGCGCTCGCCTGCAGCGCGGAGATGACGGCCCGCTTCAGCGCACGCGCACCACGGGAGTGGTCGCGCGCGGTGGTGACCGTCGCCCCCTTCTTGAGCGTGGTGGCATAGGCGCCCGCGAGGCGCACCGCCAGCTCGGGAGTGATCTCGACGTTCAGGATCCCGGAGACGCCCCGCGCACCGAAGAGGTGCGCCTGGCCCCGGGACTCCCAGATCACCGAGGTGTTGACGAAGGCACCCGCCTCGACGGTCTTGAACGGGTAGACCCGCACATTGCCCTGAACAATCGATTCCTCACCCACGAGGCACTCGTCGCCGATGACAGCGCCGTCCTCGATCCGCGCGGCCCGCATGATGTCGGTGTTCTTGCCGATCACACAGCCGCGCAGGTTGCTGTGCTGGCCGATGTAGACGTTGTCGTGCACGACGGCCCGGTGCAGGAACGCGCCGCTCTTCACGACGACGTTGGACCCGACCACGGTGTGTTCCCGCAGCTCTACGCCGGCCTCGACCTTGGCGTAGTCACCGATGTAGAGGGGCCCGCGCAGTACGGCGTCGGGGTGCACCTCGGCGCCTTCCGCGACCCACACGCCCGGAGAGATCTCGAACCCGTCGAGGTCGACGTCGACCTTGCCCTCGAGCACGTCGGCCTGAGCCTTGACGTAGCTCTCGTGCGTGCCGACGTCCTCCCAGTAGCCCTCGGCGATGTAGCCGTAGATCGGCTTGCCTTCCTTCATCAGCTGAGGGAAGACGTCACCGGACCAGTCGACGGACACGTCCGCTTCCACATACTCGAACACCTCGGGCTCCATCACATAGATGCCCGTGTTCACGGTGTCGGAGAAGACCTGCCCCCAGGTGGGCTTCTCCAGGAACCGCTCGACCTTTCCCGCCTCGTCCACAATCGTGATGCCGAATTCCAGGGGGTTCGGCACACGGGTCAGGCACACCGTGACGAGTGCGCCCTTCTCCTTGTGGAATCTGATCAGATCAGTGAGGTCGAAGTCGGTGAGGGCATCGCCGGAGATGACGAGGAAGGCATCGTCCTTCAGCGCTTCCTCGGCGTTCTTCACGCTGCCCGCGGTGCCGAGTGGCTTCTCCTCATTGGCATAGGTGAGCTCCATTCCGAGCTCCTCGCCGTCACCGAAGTAGTTCTTGACGAGCGAGGCCAGGAACTGCACGGTTACGACGGTTTCACTGAGCCCATGCCGCTTGAGCAGCCGCAGCACGTGCTCCATGATCGGCCGGTTGGCGACCGGCAGGAGCGGCTTGGGCATGCTCGAGGTCATGGGGCGAAGGCGTGTGCCCTCGCCACCAGCCATCACGACGGCCTTCATGTCGGGAAAGTCCTCCTCGAAGAGACGACGGTCTAGCCGACTTCACCCGTGCGGGACTGCCGCGAGAGGCATCGTGCGCACCAATCCGGGGCTGGAACAGCCAGCACCGGCATCGACAGGCTCAATCGGCCGCGGTCTCCGCCTTGACCAGCCGGCGGACCTGGACCACGTAAAGGATTCCTGCCCACCAATACAGAGTTGTACCCCATCCGGCGAACGCCCATCCGAAAATAGCAGCCAGTGACGGCAACCAGCCGTTTCCGTCACTGAGAAGCAGCAACGGGAAGGCGTACATCAGGTTGAACGTGGCGGCCTTCCCGAGGAAGTTCACCTGCGGCGGCGGATAGCCGTGCTTACGGAGGATGCCCACCATCACCAGCAGCATCAGCTCACGGGCCAAAAGGGCGGCAGTGAGCCAGAGGGGCAGGATCTCGCGCCAGGTGAGGCCGAGCAGCGTGGAAAGGATGTACAGCCGGTCGGCAGCCGGGTCGAGCAGTCGCCCCAGCTTGCTGATCTGATTCCAGCGGCGGGCGAGCTTTCCGTCGAGATAGTCGCTGATGCCACTAAGCATCAGCACCAGCAATGCCCAGCCGTCGCTCTTGGGCCCACCGAACACGGGCAGGAGAATCAGCCACAGAAACAAGGGCACGCCTGCGAGGCGAGCCATGCTGAGGATGTTCGGGATGGTGAGCACCCGGTCCGTCTGAACGCGGGTCTCCTGGACCTCCACCCGGGGGCCTCCTGTGGGGAACGTGCCGATGATGCGCCCCCGACCCTACCCTCAGCGACCGCCACCGGGCACACAGGGGTCCCGAGCGGTGCCTGAACGCAGAAAAGCCCCGCACCATGAATGGTGCGGGGCTTTCCCACAATGATTGTTCGGCGGCGTCCTACTCTCCCACAGGGTCCCCCCTGCAGTACCATCGGCGCTGAAAGGCTTAGCTTCCGGGTTCGGAATGTAACCG